>SVHQ01000100.1 GCA_015055785.1 Clostridiales bacterium
TATCCGTCTTTGTCTTTTCATTCCAATTGAAAAATACAACAATAGGCAAATCTGAGCCATTATAAACAGCAAAGCTCGTTGTCGCATATTTGTCAACGGGAACCAATGATGAGAATGAAACGTACGTCCACTCATCCCCCGTACATTCGATACAAAGCGAGCCTTCCTCGTCTTTATATTTCACGTCTTCCGTATAGGAAATATTCGGGAATGAAGAAACACCTGCTTTCGCTTGATATGCACCGTAAAATTTATCGAAATAACAAGCTATACTGTCTTTCGTGTAATCTGCCGTGCCTTTTGCTGCAACCAATAACTGAGCAACCGCCTTTTCAAATACGTCGTAATTTGTCACTACGCATCTATATTCCATTGGCAAAGATTCATAAGCGTCATAAATTTCTTTCAATTCCGCTTCATTGGCAAGCGTAATCGTTTTCGGATCAGGTAACTCGTTAATGCTCGCAATCAAATCGTCTATTTTTACAAGATATTCTCTGTCCGCATCGGTTAATTCGTTACCAAACTCTACCTGCATTTCGTCTACGTAATACGTAGCGGGTTTCAAGTTTGCTTTGAAAGAAAATGCAAAAGCATAAAATTCCGATGCATTGCCTTCCATTGCCACTTGATTTAATGGCAACGTACACTTTGTCCACTCTCCAGCAGGCAAATCAATGACTTGTTTTGCAAAGGGTGCACTTCCCGTCTTTAATGCGCTAAGCGTAACGGACGATTTTACTGCGTTTGCGTTATACACCCACAAGGAAAAGGTTTTAATGTCCTGTATATCACAACCCGCATACTCCGTTTCCTGCATTCTTTGAACGACATTCCCGAACGTTCCGCTTTCATAGTAACATTTTAGACTGCTGTTTCCCGTATGCTTTTGCTCGTTACTAATTCTCATATCAAAGACGATGTTGTTTTCAACTTGCTTTTGCTTGATACGATATAAGTCGTCGTTGCTTTCAAACCCATTGATTGTACATATTCCCGTATATTCTACGGAAGTGCCTATACTCGAAGATGAATCCTTGCCATTTATCGTATTATCGCCGCTGGAACTCTGCGATACTTGGCAAGCCGACGCAAGCCCTAACAATGTAAAGCAAAAAAAGGAAAGAGCCAAACCTTTTATCCATGTTCTTTTTTTCATCTTCCTCACCTCACTTCACAAATCGGATGTTACCGATTGTAAACTGTCTATCCGCTTGCAATACACCGTCGACCGTGTTTGCAAAAGCAATTCGCAAATGGGTCGCGTTGCTTAATACGTCTTTGTCAACGCTTGAAAGTTGAATACGGTATTCCTTTTCTTCTCCTACGCGCAAATAAATGCCGCCTACCGTTACACGGTCCTCACCTGTAATTTGCACGTTTGCCTCTATCTCAGAATTCGTCGTATTTTTGATTACAAAGATAATTTCAGTAGCGTTTGCAAAATCCGACACTTCAAATTCCACGTACGGTCTGAATGCCGTCGTTTGCGCTGGATTGTTTTTATTTTCCGATCGTATCGTAACATCTGCGCCGTTTGCGGTCGCATTTACAATGCTTTTCGTATTTTTATTGTAGGCTTGCATATTTGCTACGCCACTTTGCAAGAGAACATACTGATAAGACTTACCTGCCGTTTCCACAGATAAAACTTTTTCTCCCGCACCGGTTGCGGTAGATATCTTATATTTATAGCCATCACCGCTTGCAACGCCCAGCGTGGTTTCCCCGTTAACTTTCAAGGTTGCCGTCGTAGAATAAATTTCACTTTCCGTCGTTTGTCCATCTTCGGAAATACTCGACTTCACAAGCAACCCATCACTGTTTTGCAACGCTAAAATTCGATTTGCAAGTTCCGCTCTAGCCGCGTATACTAACGCGTCATCTTGATAATAAATGGCTTTATCAAAAAGCGAAGCGTATAAATCGTTTACGAAATGGTCGAAATTGATGCTCGTATTATACTTCGTCGCCCATTCGTTTAACAAATTTTCATATACACAAAGCATATCGTAATCTTCCATCGAATCACGATAATTTACAAGTCGCAAACTACCAAATGGGCTATCGGAATTGTAATATTTCCCAGGGTAAAGCAAGTATCCGTCGCCAAGCCAATCGGACGCTCTGTCGGGGGTATCATACGGGTTAATGAAATCTTCAACGTCGTGCTCCCCCGAAGGTTCGCAAAGATTTACCGCCCAGTAAAGATAACCATTCACCTTATATTTCTTTTCCATCCAACCCGATACACGAGTCCCTAAATTGAAATCGTCCACGTGGAAAGTAGGATAAGGGTTATTTGGACCGCAACAGGTGTACGTCCAAAACTCACCGTTTGTGTCTTCTTCTGCTTGTGCTTGATATTTTTGCAACGCAATATCAGAGCCCAATACGTTGAACTGCGGGCAGAACACCGAACTTAATTCATCCACATAGTTTTCTACAAAGTTTACATTTGTGAAAACTGCAGGGACGTTCAAGATATTTTGTTCTACGTTTTCTCTAAATTCTTTACCGTAGAGCGTTTCTAAAACATCCAACTCCGCATCACATTCTACAAGTGCACGTTCTAACATTAGTTGATATTCGCCGCCTTCTTTGAATACTTGAATAGCATCGTCTTTTAAGTGACTGTGGACATCCGCTTCATCGTAACTGCTGATATACATATACGCGTATTCCATATAATTCTTCTCTGGCGTACAAATTTCTACCAGCTTCTTGATATATCTTATTGCCCAATCCGCAGTTGCATCGGTATGTCTAAAAGGAGCAGCCAAATAGGCAGGAATTACGATGGAATTGAAGTTCTCGTTCTCAAAATATCTCTCAACGTATGCTGCAAAATTGTCTTCATTGTCATACCCCTTATCCTTGCTTTGTATGCAGTAGGGATTGATTTTATATTCGAGCAACTTTTGCATGTATGCATCCATCAATTCATCCGTAGCACCATATTCCCCTTGGGCAAGGTAAGTACGATAAATCAAAAAACAAGATTGAAAAGATCTTCTTCCTTCATATTCAATATCCCAAACCTGGACCGTTGCGGGGATTTTCTTTGTACTCCCGTCTAACTTTAACGTAAATACGCCGCTATAAATACCAGGGACGGTATCTCTATTTGTGGTAACTTCCACAGTAATGCCTTGATTTTCCCCTTTTTTAACGGTATTTTCTTTATATTCTACCGCTGTTTCCATAGGAAGAATCATATCGGGCAATCTATCCCCGCCTCGATACGCTGTATTGTTTATATTGTACATGTCGTCAATTCGCATGTATTTTTGATGATAAATGTCAATCTGTTCGGTGGAAATCGTATTTCCCTTTCCGTCGAAAAGCTCCGCCTCTATCAATTCATATGACGAAATATCTTGTCCCGCGGAAATGATAAGCTGCGTCCCTTCCGTTTCATTTTTCATCATAGAAACGTAAATTTCCGCTTTGCCCTTTTCATAAATGTCCACGTTACGATTTTGCGGTACTTTGGCGGTTGAGTAGGTACTCCATACTTCCGTTGCGGCAACCGGTTCTTTGTCTTCCGAAGAAGACAAGGACGAATTGCCACTTTGCGACATCGCGATATTGGAACACCCCACCAAACTTGTCATCGTCAACATGGCAAGCAATGATGAAACAATTTTCTTGAAATATCCCTTCATAATTTCTCCTTTAAGGATAAATAAATTTAAGCTTATTAAATATTATTCTTAATTGTAGACCACTTATTTAAAATATCGGTTTGGTTGGTCGTCATTACATAAGTTACGATTTCTTCAATCGTCTTATCCTTCTTTGCTTGCGCCGTTATGGTTTCAACCAAGGCTCTCATACCATTACGATAAATGGTGCTAACCCCTGCAAGGGTAAACATTTTCGATTTCGCAAACGTGGTACAAATATAGTTTTCGCTAAGCAAGTCGGTAACGCTTTGCGTAAATACGCTAAGGTTTTCTTTAGCTGCATAACCACCAGTAGGTGTTGCTGGCAACTTCAAGCCACCCATCGTATCATAGTAAGTATTCAAACCTTTATCCGAATACATAAATTTCAAGAATTGCTTTGCTTGATCGATATTATCACTATAACAAGGGATAAACGCTTGATGGTCGACACCGCCAGATGCATAAGAGTTCTTTCTTGCATCACGAACAAGTTTAATATCGGCATCCGTAACCCCCGTAGGTTTCGTAGCAGAAGTACCGTCAACGTATTTTACGATTTCACGAAGTTTCGCGTCTGTTTTGTCCGAGCCTTCCGCGAATCTATCCGTAATAGAACTAATAACAGGTGCTTTTACAAAGTCGATATTCGCCGTATCACTGCCCATTTCCACGCCGAGCCAAGAACCATTGATACAGAACGCCGCTACGCCATCAAGGAATGCGCCTTGCATATCCGTGAAGTCCTGCGAAGTCGAATACTCGTCTTGATATTTATACTTATAATCGCCACTCGAAGTTTTTTCCATTTCAAGAAGCTTTGCTAACACCTCAACAACTTCGTATTGACCTTGATAGCTATAAATGTACTCTTCATCATAGCCAATAGGTGCTTTGCCTTCTTTGAAACGGTTAAACGTTTCTGTACCTTCGTACTGTGCGAAATAAATATTGACAAAATCCGAATAATATTCGTAATCATAGCTATACGTAAACGGATATATTTTCTTGGTCGAATATTGCGCCACAATATTGTCACAAACCTCAAATAATTCGTCGGTCGTTGCAGGCACATAATCCGTCTCGTAACCAAGTGCCGTCCACGCGTCTCTGTTTCTTACCAAACCGAATGCACCGCCAGCCCAAGGCACTGCGTAATAATTATCGTCGTAATTGAAAAAATCCTTGTATTGATCGTTTACTTTGTCGCCGATTTCCGCCCAAACGTCATTCAGGTCGATGTACAACTTATCGTAATGCTTACCATTGAAATCTACACCCTGCGTCATGTATACGTAACGGCCGAAGTCCCCTTTTTTGGTGAAAATAATGTCTGCGGAAGATTGGCCCGACATCAACTGCGTATCAATCGCAGTCATACCACCCGTACCAAGTTCGGGAATAATGGTAACACCGATATCCGTTTCCGCCGTAAATTCCTTTGCTAAATCATTCAACCAACTAATGCCATAGCCAAGGTTTGCCACTTGAACAGTGATTTGCCCTTTACTGCCAATCGTACCGCCCTCGTTTGACGTTTTGCCGTTGTTACAACCGCAAAGCGCTATAAGCATCATCATCGTTGCCATACTTAATGTTGCCACTTTTTTAAAGTTTCTCATATATTTTTCTCCTAATAATATAATTTTTTATTTTAATGTTTTATTCATTATCAGCCCTTTAAGCCGCCTAAATATACCTTTTCCATAATCGTATTTTGGAATGCCAAGAACAGCACTAAAATCGGGATTAAGGAAATGAGTACCCCTGCAAAATAAACAGGTTTCCCCGTAGAACGGATACCTATTTCTTCAAAAACGTATGCGCCGTATGCAAGGTTTGGATACTCTTTCATATAGAGCAACGTTCCCTCGTAATCATTCCAGCCGCCAATAAACGACATAACAAACAATACTATCGCGCTGGGAACAAGCATCGGAAACATAATCTTGAAGAAGATTTGATAATCATTTGCCCCGTCAATTTCTGCCGCCTCTGCATAACTCCACGAAATCGCTTTCCAAAATGCGTACATATAGAAGAAATGTCCACCAAACAAAGTAATGTTGGTATATAGAAGCAATGGGTTGTCTACCAAACGCAAATCACTAAGCAGTTTATATTGCGCAGGTCCTGCACCGAACAGTGGGATAATGGAAATAATCAATCCAATCGAATATAACAGTTCGGTAAACTTTGATTTATAATGTACCAAAATATAACACACCATAATCGTAGACAGCCAACTGATTATGCTCGCGCCCGACGTTCTCCAAATTGAATGCCACAGCATATCAAGATACGAGTAACTTTTCACCCCGTTCTTGATGGCAAACTCACTGAACGCCTTTATGTAGTTATCAAATGCAAACGGCGGATAAAAGGAAAATAGATTCGCATTACGTTTATCGAAATTAAATCCATGATCGCCCAAGCCCACCCCAGATTTTTTTACTGAGATAAAAAAACCTTGCAAATAAATAACGAGAATCGCCGTCGAATATAAAACAAACAAAATAAATACAATCGTAAAAACGATTTTTCGGGAAATGCTTTTTTGATTTCTTCGTTCTCTGCTCATTTCATTTCCCTCCTTATTCATCCTTCGGTGTAACAAGTTTTCGCACGGTCAAAACAATGGGAATGGTTATTATCGACATTACAAGACCGATTGCAGACGGCAAATATACATACGAACGGCCCTTTAATGTTAAATGATACATAACATATGCAAGCGTTTCCGTTTCCTGCGCGCCTTTCGTAAACGCAAGGATTGGTCCAGTAGAGCCAAGACACCCAGCAGTAGACAAAATGATGATAGTGGAAAGCGTGGGCCAAATCCCGGGAATTACCAAATATATCAATTCATGGAACCAATTACAGCCGTCAATT
>SVHQ01000101.1 GCA_015055785.1 Clostridiales bacterium
AACCAATTGGACCATCTTTTGCCAAACGGATATGCCCGACCTCCCCTGCATTACCATTCGTTCCCGAGTATAACTTTCCGTCCAAAATCAAGCCTGCGCCAAGTCCTGTGCCAAACGTCATAAAAATCACATTCCTCGCGCCCCTGCCTGCGCCGAACTTCCATTCAGCTACAGCAGATGCATTGGCGTCATTCTCCAATTTAGCACTTAATCCAAAACGAGCCTTGATATAAGACACAATTTCAAAACCGTGCCACTCTTTCGCTAAATTTGGCGTAGAAACAATAATACCGTTTTTTGAATCCAACGGACCGCCACAACTAATCCCCGCCGTCTTGACATTAAATGTTTTCTTCCATTCATTTACATAAGGCGCGAACCTATCAAAAGTATCTAATGGACAGGTCGTGGTTGGTATCTCTTCTCTTTTTATTATTTTTATCTCTTGATTTAACCATTCTCCAAGAGAAATTGCACATTTTGTTCCACCTATGTCAAAGCCTATGTAATACATCTTTATTCTTTAAACTCCATAAACAATCTTTCTTCCCACTCGTTATCCTATTTGATATAGAACGACTTTGCTTCAAAAACTTTACAATACATTGCTTGTTTGCCTAAACTGTAATTATCGATAATGGTATTCGTTTCCCTTACTCAATCAACGCTACGTTAAACATAAACTAAAACCCGCACACTACCCTTCAAACTTCCTTTTTTAATTATAGCATTTTTTGAAAAAATATCAACTGTTATTATATCCAAATAAAGGTTCTCCTGCAATGCAGATTGAGAATACAACAAAGATTTTTTCTCCATCAATGCTTTCGATATGAGGGCAGTATTCCCGCACCTTTTCATGAAAACCATCTATGCAATGTTCTTTCGCATAACTACTGCCTACCTTTATCCCTCTCATTTTTTTTAAAACACTTTTTGTCGCAGTTTCTTTTTTGATATTCCTTCGGAGAAATCCCCGTCGCCGCTTTAAATACTCGCAAAAAGTTGGACAGCGAATTAAATCCCGCCTCAAAACACGTCTGTGAAACGCTCAGACCACTGGATAGTAAAATCTTCGCGCATTCTGCTTTTTGGCTGTTGACATATTCGCAAAAACTCACACCGTACGTCTTTTTGAACAAGTGTCCGAAATACACGGGTGAAAGACACGCCAACCTCGCCGCCTGTGCTAAGGTTGGATTGTCACGAAATCTCGTCTGCGCAAAATACAATGCATTTTTGATAGGTGTGATCTGCTCAGAAGCTCCTTCAGGCAAAATCAAGGATAAAATGTATTCCAACAACGGCTGTACAAACCCTGTTGTCTGCGTTTCCTTCATTAAAAGCGCTGCGCTTTCTTCAAGTTTTTGCAACGTTTCTTCATCAACAATACGATGGTATTGCGAAACATCATATACCCGTTTTCGCATTTTCTCCGAAATCGCCGTCTCCGCAAAGGAAATATTCCATAGCGTCGCTTCACCATCAAAATCCACACGATGACAATCGGCAGGGGTTAAAAACAAAACGCTTCCCTTACCTATTTCGTACTGTTTAGAATTAAGGTAATGTACCGCCTTACCAAAAGTTAAAAATTCTAACTCAAAATAATCGTGCGTATGAATTGGGCAAAACTCCCCTCTTTTGTACCGTACATGAACGTCTTGGTTTTCGCCAAGTTCTTCTTCTTTTGTCAATTTTATTTGTGTAGTTTGCTCTTTCATACGCATTATTTTAAACAATAAAAATATATTTGTCAATTAAATTCTTTATATTTGTCAATTAAATTCTTTAATTAATGCGAATTTTTCTTTAATTACCGCTTGTATGAACAATATAGAAATGCTATAATATAACTGCTATAACATTGAGAAAAATATGGCCTTGCTTGTTGATAGTAATCTCAACAACAAAAAACGCCAACTCTTTGTATATCATGCGCCTTGCGCAGAAATTTAGAATATTTTTTAGCGAGGATAATTATGAAAAAGACTTCGATAGAATTAAAAAACTGGCAGTTAATCACTATACCCAATGCCCTCGTCAAGGAGCAAAATATCACCGCTGTAACTGCGGAAGAATTGCTTTTATTAGGATATAATCCAATCTGCGCGACCGTTCCCGGAAATTTTGAACTTGATCTCATGCGCGAGGGATTGATTCCAGACCTCTACTTTGGAACAAATATCTTAGAGGCGCAAAAATTAGAAAATCTGCACCTTTATTACTTCACCGAATTTTTCTATGATGGGAATGATGATACAGATGACTTTCTTGTTTTTGAGGGTATTGATACCGCCGCAGAAATCTATTTAAATGGTACCATGGTTGCATTCACGGAAAATATGCACCACGCGCACACCATTTCTTTAAAGGGATTAACCGAGGGAAAACACAGCCTCTTTGTACATATTTTACCTACGACAATCTATGCAAGAGAGTTTGAAGTTCCTGCAATGTGTTTTGGCATGAAATATAACATGGACTCCATAAACATTCGTAAAGCCCCTTATATGTTCGGGTGGGATATTATGCCCAGAATTATTTCGGGCGGACTTTGGAAACCTGTTAAAATTATCAAATTACCTAAGACACGCATCGTCGATCCTTTCACGGCAACCTGCCACCTCAATCCCGACTGCGCGACTTTAACCACAACTTTCCGTTTGGAAACGAATGCGGATTTTCTCAGCGATTACACCGTAAAAATTTCAGGAAAATGCAAGGATAGCGTTTTCTCCCACGAACTAAGAATTTTCAACGCCGCGAACCGCGTTACCGCAGATGTAAAACAACCCTATCTTTGGTGGCCGAAAAACTATGGTGAACAAAACCTGTATGACATGGAAATTATCCTATATTATAAAGGAATGGAATGTGATAAAGTCACCTATCGCACCGGTATTAGAACCGTTCGCTTAGAACGCACTTCTTTGGCTGGTGACAATGGAGAATTCTGTTTCCTTATCAACGATAAAAAGATCTTCTGTATGGGTACGAATTGGGTGCCTACGGACGCTTTCCCCTCTAAGCACAACGAATATACCCTTCGCGGTTTAGAACTCGTAAAAGAGTGCAACTGCAATATGATTCGCTGTTGGGGCGGCAACACTTATCCTGACGATCTTTTCTATGATTACTGCGATGAAAACGGTATACTGGTATGGCAAGATTTCTCTATGGGGTGCGGACATTATCCAGATAACGCTCACCTTTGTGCTCTTGTAAAAGAAGAGGTAAAACAGGTCGTAAAGCGGCTTAGAAATCATCCCTCACTCACTCTTTGGGCAGGCGATAATGAATGTGATTGCTTTGTCGCGCAAGAGTTTGACTTCGATCATAGCGACAGAGGCACGAAGGACTGGCTCGATCCTAACTATAACAAATTAACGCGCGACGTGATTTTGCGCGAAGTACGGAACCATGACGCCACCCGTCCCTATCTTCCCAGCTCCCCTTATATCGACAGCCTCGCATTCCAATGCGGTATGCCCTCCGAAAATCATCTTTGGGGTCCTAGAGATTATTTCAAGGGAAATTATTATAAAAATCCCGTCTGTCATTTCGCGTCGGAAATTGGCTACCACGGCTGTCCTTCTGTACAGTCCTTAAAGAAATTTTTACCTGAAAACAGCTTGATGGAAAGAGGTAATGGTCAGGTTTGCTCAAATCCCGACTGGCTGGTGCACGCAACTTGCATGGAACCAGACCCGCTTGCCGACTATGCCTACCGCATTCCTTTGATGATAAGACAGGTAGAGCGTATTTTTGGCACAGCTGAAGAAGATTTGGCGACTTTTGTGAAACAAAGCCAGATTTCCCAAGCGGAAGCAGATAAATATTTTATCGAACATTTCCGTATCGAAAAATGGAGAAAAACAGGTATTCTTTGGTGGAATATCATTGATGGTTGGCCTCAAATTTCCGATGCTGTTGTAGACTGGTACGGTTGCAAAAAACTGGCATTTTGGTACATTCAACGTTCACAAGCCCCCTTCTGCATGATGCTTGACGAACCCAAAGAGGGCAAAATGTCACTTGTGGCAAGCAACGACACGAGACAGCGTTTAACCGTGAGTTATACCGTTAAAAATCTTGCAAACGGCAAACAGGTTTCCCATGGCTCTTTTGAAATCAATCCAGACAAAAAAAACATTGTTGATACGTTACCCGAACTCGACCACGCATTTTATTTCATTGAATGGTCAACCGAGCTCGGCAAAGGCAAAAACCATCATGCTTGTTCGCTTGGCGACAAATGGGATTTCAATGAATATGTGCGCTGTATGAAAGAGGCAGGTTTCTACGAAGAATTTTCAGAATAAACTACATTGAAAAACAAAATTAAAGTACCTGTTAATAAAGAAAAAAATCCATTACGGACGAAAGTCTGTGATGGATTTTTCTTTGTCTTGCTCGATTTCCGTGTTTTCTTCGTTAATTTCAGCTCTCTCAAATTATAGCGCTTTCATTTATCGAATATCATAAACAGATTTTATTTTCAAATTGCTGATATCACCCGAAAGCACTTTCACCGTCTTTCGTCCCGTGTTCATATCAAAGAAATTATCCGATAAAATCAAATCGTCGTTTTCATTGCTGATAAAAACATATTTTGCAAACGCCGATGCCTTTACCGTAATTTCGTCCCCGTTCACGGAAAGCTCCAACTTGGGGTCAACAAAATGGAAATGCTTAGGTTTTGTAAATAATGCCGTTCCAAAAGAAATCACCCTGCCGTCTACAATGTAAGAGAAGGAAAGATAATTATTTTTCACGTCTGTTTTTTGGAAGTCGATTTCTTGCAAACTTGCATAGGAAAGCGCTTCCACTTTTAAGCTTTCGCTGCCCGTCCGCAATACTTTTCCGTCTGCCGTACAAAGCTGCCATTCGACAATCCCTTCCACATCCTGTAAGGTATCGTTATTGACAAAAATCTGCGCCTTGGTTTCGTAATCAAAATAACGCTCCGCATTGATATCCTTGCGCTTGGTATATTCCCCGATTTCCGCACAAGAAATATGTATCGGCTCAAAGAAACGTTTTGCTTCATAATGCAACGCTTTATACCTGCCGTAGCCGTCAATACTCGCCCAGCTTGCCACAGGCCAACAATCGTTTAACTGCCAATACAAAGCGCCCATACATCTGCCACGGTTCCTACGCATATGTTCTACACCGTATTTGATAGCTTCCGCTTGCAAAAGTTGCGAGGCGTACACCAAATTTTCCATATTGTACGGATAAAGATAGGTTTGCGACAAATAGCTGAGAATTTTTCCGTTCGCAGAACCGTTTCTTTGATGAATTTCCATTACTTCACCAAACGGATTTCTATCCTCAGGCAAAGTAATTTCTTCTATCGTCTTCATGGACGGGAAAGACTGGAACCCGAACTCACTTAAAAATCTAAAGAAATGATTTCTGTATTCCGTAAACGGGAGATTTCCGTGCCATACCTGCCAGTAATGGGTATCCCCCACGTTTTCACTGCTCGGCTCAACAAAGCCACCGTGCGAAGAAGGTGACGATGTAACAAAGGAAATCTCAGGACATTCCGCCTGCACAATTTCAGGAATAATCCCTTCAAACAGCTCCAAATACCCTGCTCTTTCTTCTTCTGTCCACCAATTTTCAATCGCCGCTTGTTCTTCAATTTCGTTATTCCCCGAAATCACACCGATACAGGCGTGATGACGGAATCTTCTTATGTTTTGGACAATTTCCAGCTTTACATTTTCGTAAAATTCCTGTGTCATCGGCATTGCCGAACAAGCAAACATTAAATCCATAAATACGATAATACCAAGCTCATCGCACAGTTCAAAGAAATAATCATGTGGGTAAAAACCGCCGCCCCAAACACGAATGGAGTTGAAATTCGCAAAAATACAATCTTCCAACAGTTTCTTCGTTCTATCGCGGTTCAATCTGCTTAAAATATTGTCTTCTGGTATATAATCCGCGCCCATTGCAAAAATTTTAATACCGTTAACTTTATAGCAGAATTCCTCTCCCCATTCGTCTTTTTCACGGCTGACAATAAGCGTTCTCAAACCGATTTTCTTCTCGTTTTTATCTACAGTCTTACCTTCAGAAAGACATTCGGTTACAATGCTATACAAAGGCTGCTTACCGTAACCATTGGGCCACCACAATTCAGGATTTACAATCTCGATTTCCTCACCATTTTCAACTCTCGTCGTTGAGCCGTTAGGCGCAATTACTTGGATATTTACATCCGCGGAAATACTCGTTTCCGCCTTTACGAAAACAAAAACCTTCCCCGAATCATGTCTTTGCAAAATACGCACGTCCGTTATACGAGGGAGCGTACCGTCTATGAGATAGATATCTTTCCAAATCCCTGCATCGGGCATTATGGGTCCCCAATCCCAACCGTTCATATAAAATGCTTTTCTTAAATAGCTAAAACCTACCAACGTCGCGCCCGACCCGTCCGCAAGCTCCTTTTCTGCGCGTTTTGCCTTGATGTAAGCATCCGCAGAGGAAAAAACCGCCTTGATTTCGTTTTTGCCGTCTACCAAATAGG
>SVHQ01000102.1:0-4238 GCA_015055785.1 Clostridiales bacterium
GTTCACCGCTACCCATCAGCACGACGTTAGTGACGGCGCGCGCTTCCTTGCCCTGCCCTGCCGCGTCGTTTTTATGCAAAGCGTTGACAACAAGGATTTGACAAAGTATCTCCCCTGCCGTTAAATTACGAATCAAACCATTGAGCGTCGAAGCGCAAAATTTGCAACCCATTCTGCAACCCACCTGCGTGGAAACACACTGCGTATAGCCGTATTTATACTTCATCAACACCCCTTCGACAAGATTGCCGTCGGCATATTCAAAAAGGTATTTTTCGGTGCCGTCAGAAGAATAAAAGGTCTCCTTGATTTTGATAGGTTCGTCCTCGTATTCCTCGCAAAGTTTTTCTTTAAAGGCTTTGGAAAGAGAGCTGATTTGCGTAATACTCTTCCCCTGCATAAGCCCCTCGTACAATTGTTTCGCACGAAACTTCTTTTCTCCGAGCGAGAGCACCAATTCTTCCAGCTCGTTATACGATAAATCTTGTAGAATTTTTTTCATAACGCTCTCCTTTCATTTCGAGGTCGAGGAAGTTAACTCCTCGTAGGGCATAGGAGCAAAGCCGCAATTATACCCTTTTGAAAGCAAGCTATGCCTGCGTTCTTGCACGACCTTGACATTAACGCCGTTGGCGTAAGATAAGCCGCAACCTATCGGTTGCTTTACTTGGAGTTTAATTATGCAAGGGCTTCCGCCCCTACACCCTGATAAGGGAATAATCCCCTTAACCCTTTGTCGTTAGGCTTTTTTGACAAGTTTACACACGTAGAAGCCTGCGCCGTAGGCGGTGTCAGGCAGAAACTGTAAACCATATTTTTTCTTTTCGTGCGGCAAAGGACTGTCTATTTCCGCTTTCGTGTATTCTGCGTGCGTTTTTAAAAAAGCATCGATAATTTTGTCGTTCTCGCTTTCAAACAGCGAACAAGTGGAATAATATAACGCGCCGCCGCCCTTAACGTACCTTGCAACGGTGTTTAAAATATCCGTTTGCGACTTTTTCAAAGCAACAAAATCCGTTTCCTTTCTAAACAACTTAATATCTGGATTTTCACTAATTGTGCCATACCCCGAACAAGGCGCGTCACAAAGCACCGCGTCAAATTTTTCTTCATACACCGCGTCGAAAACACTGCTGTCCTTTTCAAACTCCGTCACGTTTTCCACGCCCATGCGCTGGCAATATTGACGTATCAATTCCACACGGTGCGCGTGCAATTCAAACGCCGTTACTTGCTTGCATTTTTTGGATAACAGCACCGATTTTCCGCCAGGTGCGGCACAACAATCGAGTAAATTTTCACAAGGCTCTACGCAATCGCAAATGGCAATACTTCCCACCGATTGAAAGGTGTATGCCCCCTCGTCAAAACCCTCGTCACGCACAAAATTTTCAAAAATATAATTGCTTTTAAAAGGGGTTTTTATATGCTTCCTTTCGAGATATTTTTCCTCGTCGCGTTCAAAACGCACGGACACGCCTGCCGATTTTGCCGAAGCGATTGCAAACGCTCTATCTCCGTATTCCTTTTTCAAAAATTTATAGGCGTACAAGGGATAGGAAGCCTTAATCGCCTCTCCCTCTATGCCTTGGGGCAGATGTTTATCCACTTCCTCTTTGTCAAATCTACGCAAGAAAGCATTGACAAAACCGCTCACGCCGCTCTTGCCCAATTTCTTGCACAACGTCACGGCGCAATCGGTGACCATATACCGCTTTTTATCCATAAACAGAAGCATATATAAGGATATTTTCAGCAAAATCCGCACCGCCAATTTCGGCGCTTTTGGGGCGTAATAACGGATACAGAAATCGAAATAACCGTCATTTTCAAGTACGCCGTACACGATTTTCACAGTGCGCGAACGGTATTGTTCTTCGATATAAGTATCCGCAATCGCCTGCTTGACGTGCGCGCCGTCCGAATAGATTTTCGTCAATATCTGAAAGGGATCGTAAACGGGATTGCTTAACATGTAAACACCTGACCTTTTTGCGCTTTTCTGCCGTTTAAAAAATCACCGCCTGAAATGCGTTTGCCGCCTGCCGCCTGCACCTCCGCCAGTTTTACTGCACCATCCGCACATTTGACAAGCAAACCGCGCTTGGGTTTATCCGTCAATACTTCCCCTATCTGCGCACATTCCAAGCCCAACGTTTCTTCTTCGTTCAACACCGCTTTTTCCGCCCGATAAATGTTGACTTTGTTTTCGTTCAACTCCGCAAAGGCGATGGGAGCAGGGTTCATGCCACGCACCAAATCAATAATTTCCTGCGCGGTTTTAGAAAAATCTATCTTCGCGTGGTCCTTGTTGATTTTTCTCACTACGCCCACGTTCTCCTCGCCCTGCGGCATTAGGGTATAATTCCCCTCTTCCAATTTCTTCAAGGCGGTAACAACCAAATTCGCACCGATAATAGAAAGTCTGTCGGACAATTCCCCGTACGTTTCCGTGGGGGTGATTTCCGTTTCCTCTACGCATAAAACGTCGCCGCAATCGAGCCCAAGCTCTGTTTTCATAATGGAAACGCCCGTCTTTTTCTCGCCGTTTAAAATACAACTTTGAATGGGCGATGCGCCGCGATACTGCGGCAACAAACCTGCATGGATATTCCACACGCCTCTTTCAAAACAATCCAAAACTTCCTGCGTCAAAATCTGACCGTAAGCGCAGGTAATCATAATATTCCCACCAAGTGCGCGAACGCTGTCCACGTTTTCGCGGATTTTGTGGGGTTGTAAAAGGGGAATATTATATTTTTCCGCCAACGTTTTCACGGGCGGCGGCGTGAGTATGCCTTTTCTGCCTTGCGGTTTATCTTCTTGTGTGATAACGCCAACGACTGTATAACCGCTTTCTATGATTTTCTGTAAAGGCAACACTGCAAAATCAGGCGTACCTGCAAATACGATTTTCATAATTTTTTCTCCGCACTTTATGGGTGTTTGATAGGTGAATTGCAAGCGTTGCTTGCGTGAATGGAACGCAAAGCGTTCGAGAATTTTCGCTGCGCTCAGTGAATTGCAAACCTTTGGTTTGCGTTGTGGCTATATTTTATAAATCTTTACCGCAACGCGAACAAATGTGAGCAATTCACGCGTTCGCAGAACGCAATTCACGGCAAAGCCAATTCACGCAACGCACAGCGTTGCAATTCACTTTTACTTACTATCCTCAATGTGAGAAGCCTTGTCAATATACAAAATCCCGTCCAAATGGTCGAGTTCATGACAGATAGCGCGCGCAAAGAAACCCTTTGCCTGCAAGAAATGCTTTTCGCCATGTCTATCATAATAGGAAATTTTCACCTTCATGGGACGAGTGACAATGCCGCTCTTGCCCACAACGGAAAGACAGCCTTCCCAATCCGTCTGCTCTCCTTTTTGAGAAATGATAACGGGGTTGATAAATTCAAAATACCCTTCTTCGACAACGACAACGACAACGCGCTTTGCCACGCCGATTTGCGGTGCGGCAAGCCCTGCGCCGTCTTGACTTTTCACCGTATGGCGCATATCCTCTAACAAAGCGTGTAACTCGCTATCAAACGCCTCAACGGGCGCACATTTTTCTCTTAAAATTTCATTTCCTTCCTGCACTACTTCACAAATAGCCATTTTTTATATTCTCCTTCTCATTCACCTAAAAACTTATAACAAGCTTCTGTTTTCGTCCATATATTCTCTAATATTTTTTAACCCCGTTTGCATATCCAAATACGTAACGCCGTCGCTTTCCAGCTCTGCAAGGAAAAACCAATCCGCGTCGCCATACGTCCAACACGTTGCCCGTATCGTTATCGTATCCCCAATGCTTACGTTATCTAAAAAGCCGTTTTCTATCAGCTCCACAGCATTTTCATAGTGTACTGCAAAGGCTTTTTCTTTTATATAGTCCATCCATTCTTCTTCATATTCCAAAATTGTTGTCGCTAAGGCAATATGATTGTATTTTCTTTCTTCCAATAATCGGTGTTCGAAATTCTCCGAATTTTCATACATGGAATAACCCTTATAATCATTCTCTGCATCCGTCCACACAAAATCTTTCACCGTCACCGTCCACGTATAATAATTGCTCTCATCTAAGAAATGGTCGTACATGATTTTGTTATATCCGCCCCAAAACCAACAAGACGAAGCACTTAAACAAATACACAACAAACTCAAACATGAAGCCAAAATTTGTATTGTCTTTTTCATTTTTTTATCCCCCTATCTATTTTTATCCTCAACTT
>SVHQ01000102.1:4248-6546 GCA_015055785.1 Clostridiales bacterium
AACTTAAATTGGTAGGGTTTTCTTCCACGCTCACCAGCACGTCGCGTGTTCTTGCCTGCGTACAAGCATCGTAAATTTTCGGCAAAATACTCGTATCCGACAGCCGCATCAATACTTGATACCGATACTTGTTTTGTATGCGTTTAATCGGCGCACGCATTTTATTGAAAAATAGGAATTTATCGGGGTTGTCCGTGTACAACTGCTCCAACGCCACGTACACTTCCCGCAAAGCCTCTATCGTCTTTTTATCATCCTCGCCCGTCACCAACACGCGTACGATTTTCGAAAAGGGCGGGAACGCCATCGCCGCACGCAAGGAAACCTCGTTTTCATAAAACCCCTCGTAATCATACGACGTCGCAAAACGCAGCACTTCGTTTTCAGGATCGAAGGTCTGTAACACCACCCTGCCCTTTTCTTCCGCGCGCCCACTTCTGCCTGCCACCTGCGTCAATAATTGAAAGGTACGCTCTCCGCTTCTGTAATCGGAGAAATGCAAGCTCATATCCGCGTCCAAAATCCCCACGAGGGTTACGGCAGGGAAATCGTGACCCTTTGCTATCATCTGCGTGCCGACAAGAATATCCGCCTTTTTCTCGGCAAAGGTTTTTAATATTTTATAATGCCCCTCTTTGCCGCTCGTTGTGTCGTTATCCATACGCAAAATCCGCGCCGTGGGGTATAATTTCTGTAAATCTGCCACAATGCGTTGTGTGCCTGTGCCTGCATAGGTCAATTTAACGCCGCCGCAATCGGGACAAGCAGACAGCATGTTATATTTCGTGCCGCAATAATGGCATTTTAGACAATTTTCATCACGATGGAAAGTGAGGGACACATCACAAGATTCGCACTTTGCCACATAACCGCATTCCTTGCATATCACCGTCTGTGAATACCCTCTTCTGTTCAAAAACAGAATAGCTTGCTTGTCCGCCGCCAAGCATTTTTCTATCTCTTCCTTCAACGCACCCGAAAACGCCGTGTTGTTTCCGCGACGCACCTCTCTGCGCATATCCGAAATGATAATTTCTGGCAACGGGCGTTTGTTGATACGGTTTTTCAGCTCGATTAAACAAAACTCCCCTTCCTTTGCGCGTTTGTACGTTTCCACGGACGGTGTGGCGCTGCCAAGCACCAATTTACAACCGTTTTTCTTTGCACGCAAATACGCCACGTCAAAGGTATTGTAGCGAGGCGCCGATTCGCTGGAATAACTCGAATCGTGCTCCTCGTCGATGATGATTACCCCTAAATTTTCAAGCGGCGCAAAAATCGCGCTTCTTGCGCCAATGGCTATCTTCGCTTCGCCCGTGCGCAGCCGCCACCATTCGTCAAAACGCTCGCCAGCGGAAAGTCCGCTGTGCAAAATCGCCGCGTTCTTGCCAAACCTCGCACGAAGCTGGGAAAGCATTTGCGGCGTCAAGGAAATTTCAGGCACAAGAAAAATCGAGCTTTTCCCCTCTTGCAAACACTGCGCAATCAAGGTGAGATAAATTTCCGTTTTACCGCTCCCCGTCACGCCGTGCAACAACTGTACGGTGCGTTCGTCCGTGCAAATGGTATCCACCGCGCGTTTTTGGTCGGGCGTTAAAATGCGTTCCACCTTTTCCGTTTCTATTGTTTTGTAGGGGTCACGCAAAATCTGTTCCTTGGTGATTTTAACGTACCCTTTCTTTTCCAACGCCGAAACGCCATTTGGAAAGAGATTGTTTAAATGAGCGCAGTCCGTCTTGCCGTTCTGCGATAAATATTCCGCCGCGCCAATTTGGTTTTTCGCCGATTTCGTCAGCTTAATTTCTTCCAGCGGCACAATCAACTGTGCATAATTACGAAAAAGCTCGCGCACCTTGCCCGTCCGCATTTCCGAGGGCAAAAACAATCGAAGCGTTAAAGCTTTGGGTACACGATAACGCGCGTGTAATTTCTCCGCAAGGCTTAAACATTCAGCGTTTAATGCAGGCAATTCGTCAGGGCAGGGAAAAACCTTTTTTAATTTTTCCATCGGGTAGTCCGTGCTGTCCTTTATCCGCATGACAAACCCCGGCACCGTCTTTCCCCCAAAGGGCGCGCGGACCCTACTGCCAACGACTACGTCATCGTCGCAGAGATAATCGTATATACGGTCGGTTTCGCTCGCCGCGATATCTACGATAACTTCCGCTATCATGCCCTTTCCTCCTTTTGTTGCCTTACTTTTAATTTTTTGCTTGCAAAAAAGAGCCTCGGCACCCCGAGGCAATCTTTTTTAGTCTTTCGCTACGATGACTTTGCCGTCCGCAATATCCTTGCAAG
>SVHQ01000103.1 GCA_015055785.1 Clostridiales bacterium
TCATCTTCTTTGCGTGATGTTATCAAATCTTTTAGCGTAACTGCGCCAATGTATTGATTATCGTTATTTATAACATACAACGTGAAAATATTGTCGCATTCTCCGGCTTTACGTATCATTTCCGCCATAGCCGTTTTGATGGACGGCGTATTCAAAATTGATATGTAGTTATCCGTCATATAACTGCCAAGCATTTCTTCGCTGTAAGAATCTATCTTTTTTATTGACTCTTGCGCGTCTTCTTCCATTAAGTCGATAAGTTTATCCTTATCGTCCTCGTCAAGCTTGTTTAGCATGTCCACAGCGTCGTCGGAGTGCATACACTCCAACAAATCCGCCGCGTATTCAGGGGATAATTCTTTTATATAATCTTCTACATACTCATAAAAAGAAAATATTTCCGCCGTTTTTTCAAGCCCCAACACGGAATAAATATACAATCTTTTTTCCGTCGCCGTTTGCTCCAAAGCATCGGCAATGTCGCTAAAATGATAGTTTTCCAACCTTTCCAAAATTTCTTGCTTGGAAAGATCAGCTTGAATTACTTGCAGTAATTCGCCTTGATAAATTTTTTGCATAATGCGCCTCCTTTTGATTTAATGGATTTTTTAATTTCAGAGATAGATTATAATTACTGCCGCCGTCCATTAAATCACCTCCTTTGCATTATGCTTTTATTTTACAAGTTTTTTTACAGCCACATTTCCTCTATGTGGTAAATATACTCCAAACTGCGTAACGCTTCGATAATTTCCGTATGCGTCTTATATTTCTTTAATTCTTGACTGCTGATGGAAATTGCTATCGAATAAACGCTCAATCCAGAATTTGCGTAAGCGGGATTTGCTTCAATATCGTCAATTTTCAAACCCAAACGCCGTATCGTGCTAACAAAGTTTTGCAAATAACTACTGTTTTTTAATTCCAAATGTATTTCAAAATGGTTAGAACGATTTTTCAAATAACGTTCCAACGAAGGGAAAAAAGCCAAACAACATAAAAGTACGATAAAAGAAATTAAAGTAATGGTATAATATCCAGCACCGATAGTAAGCCCGATAATTGCACAAGTCCAAAGCCCTACGGCGGTAGTTAAACCGCGTATTTGACTGCGTGAACTTACCAAGAGCGAATGCACGCTGATTACCGCAACACCTATAATTCCGGCACAAGAAAGAATAAACAATCCCGATTGTGTATTTGCCGTTAAATGCTTATCTAAAAGCATTGTAACAGTCATTGCCAAAGATACGAGAATAAACGTGCGAAGTCCTGCCGAATGTCGTTTGCTCGACCGTTCGTAACCGATAATAGCCGAAAGGATAACGGATAGCGAAATTCTAAATAACACGCTCCAACCGTTTAAGTTTTGCGACCATTCGCCTAAAATTTTTGCAATGGGATCTATCATAATTGTTTCCCTCCCGATAAGTGATGGTGTCGTTTTACAGATAAAGAATGTAGGTGTTCTTCCGCTGCTTCCGTAAATGCGCTTTCTTCTTCATTGATAGGCTCTTGCGCCAGCTCTAACTGAATTTTTTGTATGCGCTCTATCAATAATTCCAACGAATTTTTTGCGTTCCCGTCCGCGCTTTGTTCTTCCAATGGTACGATTTCTTCTAATTTTGTCGAATAGGATTTGGATAAATACAAAGATAATTTCGCGCAGGCAGGCCCGATCAATTCGTATAGCACGCTCGACGCCAAAATAACCGTTTGCAAAGCGTTTCCCGATTCGCCGCCCAGCGTTCGCGCGCCGATTGCCGCAAGACCGATTGCAACCCCCGCTTGCGGTATCAATGCCAATCCGAAATAATTACGCGTTTCCTTTGGCTTTTTAACGGATAAACAGCCGAAGAACGCGCCCGCATATTTCCCTAATATTCGCACAATGAAATACAATACACCGATAAGCAGCAACGGTACGCCGCCGATTGCACCCGACGGTTTTATGAGTGCGTTCAAATCGAACGACAATCCCGAACGCACGAAGAATAAAAGTAATATCGGCGGACTGAAATAATTGAGTTGTTTGAATAGTTTATCGTCGTCTGTTACGTTAATATATACAGTTCCCATAGACATACAGCCAAGCAACGGCGATACGTCCATAGCCGCACAAATACCGCAAAAAGCGAATAATAATGCTATGGCTATAATTAAGCGATTATCGGTAGAGCGTTTTTTCTGTATAAACAATTTCATCAACAGCCCGAAAACGCCCCCCAAAGCAAGTACGCCGAGATTTTTTAATATGGGAAGAATTATATCCCAAATTCCAAGCGCCGCCCCCGTCGAAGAAGAAACAGCGACGGAAATCGCAATACTGTACGCCAATAACGCCACAATATCGTCATAAGCAACCACTTGTAACAACGTATCGACAAAATCGCCTTTCGCTTGTGTTTGTCGTATCGTCATCATCGTGGACGCAGGCGCAGTCGCAGAGGCAAGAGCCGCCAACACAATGGAAAACGCAAGATTTAAGCGCAATATCCAAAATGTAAGAATAAACATGAAAAGCGATGCCGTCAACGCTTCGGCAAGAGTAATAATTACGACTTTTCCAGCATTATTTTTCAGTTTTGAAAATTTGAAAAATTCTCCTGTACTGAACGCAATAAACGCAAGAGCTATATCCGCAAGAAATTCCGTTCCTGTTATAATCGTTTGTGGAATTAAATTCAAACAAAACGGACCGATAAGAATACCCGTAACGATATATGCGGTTACGTTGGGTAACTTTAATTTTTTTGTAATACGCGTCATTAAAAAACCGCAAAGCAGCATAATGGCGATTGCAATAATGATAACCGCGACAGGCGATTGTTTTTGTAATTTATCATAAAAGTTATTCAACATTTCAAAATCCTCTCCAAAAATGATATGCCGCTATGTTTTCATAAGCAATCAAGAAAATATACGTAATACAAACCAAACCGCCGACAAAACTTGCACAAACGATATACATTAGTTTCAAAATATTTTTATCGTTGCTCAATTTCCACGCGTCAAACTTCAAAACGAAAAAAACGGACGCCGCAACAATCATAAGAATATGGATCGTATTTGAAATCGTATGCAGTTGTATGTAATCGTCGGCAATCAGAAATAACAAACCTAAAAGAAATAGAGTAAGATTTACAGGTAAAAGCCATTTTTTACTTTTTCTTTTGACCGTAGTAACAATCACATTTGCACAAAACGAATTATCTTGTGTAGAATATCCTATTTGTAAACCGTCGTCATTTGATTTAGGAAAAAAACGTGTAAAATTACACTTAAAAATCGACCAAAGAAAATTCATATCTATTCGCTCCTTTACTTGCAATTTATTTCTATATATGATATACTAAAAACGTCATAAAGTCAAGTTATGATTTTTTTGGTTTCAATAAAAATAATTTATACAAAGGAGTATATAGTTATGTTGGACGTAAAGTTAGAAACGTTGCTCGTCGTTGCCGACTGCAAAAATTTCACGAAAGCTGCGGAAATTTTATCGCTTACCCAACCTGCGGTAAGCAATCATATCAATCAACTTGAAAAAGAATGTAACGCAAAACTTTTCTTTCGTGGGAAAGGTGATTTTAGGCTTACACAAGAAGGAAAAATCGCCGTTACGTATGCACGACGATTGAAAGCGTTACACGATAAAATGCTTGTAAAAATCGCAGACGAACAACGACACGTATCAAGATTCCGTATCGGCATTACGCATACTTCCGAAAATAATTCCATCACGGAAATTTTGGCGAAATACGCAAACGAATATCCTCATATTACTATAACAATTCTCACGGATACCATAAATAATCTTTATGATATGCTTGAAAATTATGAGCTGGATATTGCGATTGTAGAAGGGAAACGATTATCCCAAAAGTTAAACTATTTTATGCTTGATACCGACTATCTCGTATGCGTTTTGAATAACGAGAATCCTTTATCCAAACAATCTATGGTTACGATAAACGAATTGAAAAAAGAAAATATGATTTTGCGTTTACCTTCCTCCGCGACAAGACAGTTGTTTGAATCGACGCTCGTCAGTATTAACGAAAACATAGAAAATTTCAACGTTTCGCTGGAAGTTGATAATGTTGCGACGATTAAAGAGCTTGTCCGAAAGGATCTCGGCGTTTCTATTCTCCCCAAAAGCGCTTGCATAAGCGAAGTTAAAAAAGGAAAATTGACTATTCTGCCTATTGAAAATTTAAGTATGATGCGCGAAATGAATATCGCATACAACAAAGATTTTACACACGTAGAAGTATTAAAAGACATTGTACAATTATACCAACGTATCGCACACAGAAATTAAAGCTATTTTGTTTCATAATATTTGCTTATTTGCATTTCTAATACCGCCAACAGGCTTTCGAGCTTGTCAGGCGGTATTTCTTTTATATCGGGAACGCCGTTTATGAATATTTTTAATCCTAATTCGTTTTCTATTTCTATCATATAAAAACCTCCTCACTTATAAGCCACGAGAAAGTCGATTTTTCAAGGTGGTTTGTAAAAATTGTAGATAAACTTGGGATAAAACGCTAAATTTGAGTATCAAAAACCGTCTGCGCAGTCAAGGGGAAAAATATTTTGTTGGTATTTCAAACATTACGCCATCACAAAATTTTTTTCCTTTTTCCTTGACTGCTTGCCGCTTTTCGATTTTTTGGTTTTGTGAAAATTTTTTGCGAAAAAATTTTCCCTTATTTCGTTCAAACTTTGGGTAAAGTTTGGGTAGCGGATAGGCCTTGTTTGTCCGTTGTATATCCCAAGTTTATTCCCTTTTGAATGGGAAAATCTTAAAATAGAAATAGAATAAAATTCGGAGGTAGAAACCAAATGAAATACGCTGTAATTTATGCTCGGTATTCGAGCGAACGGCAAAACGACCAATCCATTGAAGGTCAACTTCGTATTTGTAATAAGTATGCGGAAGATAATGGGTTGACGATTTTAGATACCTATATCGACCGCGCTATGACGGGTACGAACGACCAACGCGCCGCCTTTCAACAAATGCTTTCCGATTGCGAAAAGCCCGTTTTGTGGGATATTGTACTTGTGTATGCAATAGACCGTTTCGGACGTGATTCGATTGAAATTGCCGTAAACAAGCAAAAATTGAAGAAACACCATAAAACGTTGATTTCCGCAACGCAACGAACGTCTGTTAATATTGACGGTTCAAAGAACCTTGACGGTATTTTACTTGAAAATATGTATATCGGTATTGCAGAATACTACTCGGCGGAGCTGTCGCAAAAGGTAAAGCGTGGTATTTACGAAAACTACCAAAAAGGACTTTATCACGACTGGTACGCTTATCATGGGTGAAACTGCGTTGCCTATTAAACGAATGAAGAGCGGCCCGCTTGGTGGCGATCAGCAAATTGGCACTATGCTCGCAAATGGGGAACTTGACTTAATCATTTTCTTGAGAGATCCGCTGACGGCGCAACCTCACGAACCTGACGTATCCGCGCTGTTAAGACTTTGCGACGTGCAAAAAATTCCGCTTGCAGCCAACGCAAGCAGTGCTACGATTATGCTGGAATCGTTGAAATGCGGTCGATTTTTTGAATAAGTTGGGGAAGCTGCAAAATAAGCATCATCCATAGATAGATGCAGGTATTTCATTAGAAATGAAGAAGGAAAAGTATAATGAATATTTGGCACGATATTGCACCTGAACGTATTACGTCGAAATGCTTTGAAACTTATATTGAAATCCCCAAGGGATGTAAGGCAAAATACGAGTTGGATAAAGATACGGGACTTTTGAAGTTGGATAGAGTTTTATATACATCGACGGTATATCCAGCGAATTACGGATTTATTCCCAGAACTCTTGCAGAAGACGACGATCCGTTGGACGTATTGATTTTATGCGGAGTAAGAGCAACCTAAATCGAACCGTTTACTGTCCGATAAATTGGAATTTATCTCTCAGTATCTATCAACACCGCTCTGCACGGTGAACCGTCTGCACCCTCCAAATTTAGCGGAGCCGCATTTAAGAAATATATACCTTCGGACACATCTGCCAAACGAATCCCCTCAAGCAAGACAACATCTGCAGATAATAGTGCAAGATGGACTGCCATTGGGGCACTTTGTGGTCCGATTGTCTGAGGCTCGTTTCCCAGAAGTAAAATATTTGAAGAGGCAAATACCTTTGCAGCCTCTAATGACACTTCAACATCTCCTTTAATTAGAATTCTCTTTGCTGCTTCCGGGTTCTGTTCTTTTGCTTTTTCAAGTATCTGTGAAGCATTATCACCCGTGACAATCCCATGATGCTTTGCCACATAAGCCATTCCTACAAATGCCTCTAAACATATCTCATCAACCGTTTTTCCATCTTTAATAAAATGAATTGGTGCATCTATATGTGTGCCGTTATGTGCACACATACTAAAAGCAGTTAAATTATATACTTCACCTTCTTGCATTGATTTCAGTGCCATCTTCT
>SVHQ01000104.1 GCA_015055785.1 Clostridiales bacterium
ATCTCACCGTTATCACATTGAATTTGGGAATGGGCATACATAATATGTCCGATTATTTTTCCATTTTTTTCTAACACAAAACTGAGTTGATGTACAAAATCAGCTCTATCACGGAATTTATGCAACACATAATGTTCTAAACATCCAGGACGATATACGTTCCAAAATGCTTCTCTCGTGAGATTTTCAACCTCTCGGTAATCGTTTTCTGTTTCTAAACGAATAGTATAGTCAATTTTCATATTATATCCTCCAAAATTGTTGACCGTCAATTACGAGAGGATTGCGAGAATGTATTTGCAAACCTCTCGTTTACAATACACTATCCAATTTTAATTTAATTTTCAAAAAACACACTCCAAAAATTATTTTGTTATACAATTATATCATAAATCAAAAAACCAATCAAGCATATTTACAAAAATATTTAAAATGGCACTACGGCGTGCGCTTGTATTATACAAGTCGGCTCGCCGTTTTTGAATAAAAAAAGAGAAACCCAACCGCCGCAAGTGCTTCGATTTAGGCTTCTCCTGGTGGAGATAAGCGGATTCGAACCGCTGGCCTCCTCGTTGCGAACGAGGCGCTCTACCAACTGAGCCATATCCCCTTGTTCTTTTATTGTAACCCTTTCATTTCTATTTGTCAATCGTTTTTTATATTTTTATCAACGATAAATATTGTTCACCGACATTTTTTATATTGACTTTCCCAACCTTTCATGATATACTTATACAAATTATTTACAACAATTTTTACACATATTTTTACATTCAACGCGTACATGGTAGCCCCAAATTGCATTTTTTAGCCCTATCATATCGCAATTCATTAACCACAAAAAGGAGCTTTTATGGAAAACAATCAAACCCCTCACAAACGCCGTGTACGTTATTCTGGCACCCACCCCAAACGTTTTGAGGAAAAATATAAAGAATTAAACCCTGAAAAATATGCCGCTGACGTACAACACATTTTGGATAAAGGCCATACCCCTGCCGGCATGCACATCTCTATTATGGTGCAGGAAATCCTTGATTTTTTGAATATTCAGCCTGGTCAGATTGGTCTGGACGCGACGTTGGGTTATGGCGGTCATACGCGTGCAATGCTTGAAAAATTAAACGGTCAGGGGCATATTTACGCACTCGATGTTGACCCTATCGAATCGGCAAAAACGCAAACGCGTCTGCGCAATGCAGGCTTCGGCGAGGATATCCTCACTGTTCGCTTGCAAAACTTTGCAGACATTGATAAAGTCGTAGCTGACACAGGCAAAAAATTCGATTTTGTTTTGGCGGATTTGGGCGTGAGCTCCATGCAAATAGACAATCCAAAACGTGGTTTTTCCTACAAAGTAGAAGGTCCTCTCGACCTGCGTTTAAACCCTGAAAAGGGCGTAAGCGGTGCAGAGCGGTTGCTTGAATTAAACCGCAAAGATATCGAACACATGCTGATTGAAAACGCAGACGAGCCGTACGCTGAACAAATTGCCGCAAATATAATGAAATGGCGGTATATGTGCAAGCCCATCGAAACCACAACGAATTTACGTGATTGTATTGCGGAAGCTCTTTCCTTCCTGCCTAAATATGAGCAAAAAGAAGCAATTAAGAAATCCTGCCAGCGCTGTTTCCAAGCCATTCGCATTGATATCAACAGTGAATTTGACGTTTTATATGCTTTCTTAGAAAAGCTGCCAAACATTTTAAATGCAGGCGGCAGAGTGGCAATTCTTACGTTCCATTCGGGTGAGGATAGATTGGTGAAAAAGGCTTTTCAGGCGTTATATCGCACGGGAATTTACAGTGATATCGCACACGACGTTATCCGACCCACCGCGGAAGAATGTATTCGAAATAGCCGCGCAAAATCGACAAAGATGCGCTGGGCAATTCGTTCGGATTTGGAATAATATATATGATAAACAGCGAGGTAGTTTTCTACACTATCTCGCCGTTATTTTTTTCTTAAATTTTACGCCATCATGATTTCGGAAATTACGTCCAACACTTTATCGTGACATCCGCCGCAACCCGTCGAACAATGGGTGATTCTCTGCACGTCTGCAAAGACTTCCATAACGTCTTCCATTTTGTTGTGGTTTGCCAATGCGTGCTCGATATCCGTATAGCTTACCTGCTTACAATTACAAATAATGTAGTTTTCTTTCATATTATTTCTCCTTATTTTTCTTCTGTAAAATTATCTTTGCTTACGCCGCAAAGTTCACATACAAATTCCTCAGGCAAATCCTCAAATTTTGTGCCTGCTGGTATGCCTTTTTCAGGCCATCCCTGCGCTTCATCGTATGCCCATCCACATACGTCGCATACATATTTGCTCATATTATCCCTCCTTTTTAAAAACTTTGACAAAGCTCCGCCGCCAAAGCATCCACTTCCGCGAGGTTTTCTTCCGATAACGAAGAAAGTATTTTTACGGTGCTTTCGGTGTACTGCATGTTTTTACATTTTTCAAGCATCCCGCGCATCACACGCGTTGCCATGGGCGCCCAGCTCCCGTTTTCAATAAATCCTACCGTTCGATTTTGGAAATTATGCTCGGTTAAATGGGAAATAAAATCTCGCATAAACGGGAAAATCTCGCCGTTATAAGTCGTTGTGGCAAGCACGATTTTCCCGTAACGGAAAGCATCCTCCACCGCTTCCGACATATCGCAACGCGCCAAATCCTGCACAACCACCTTTTCACAACCTTTCTCTAATAAACGCTCCGCAAGCAATTCCACCGCTTTTTTCGTATTCCCATAAACAGAGGTGTAGGCAATTAAAACGCCTTCGCTCTCAACGCCATAATTCGACCACGTATTATATAAATCAAGATAATAAGGAAGATTTTCCACCAAAACGGGACCGTGCAAAGGGCAAATTGTCTGTATATCGCAAACGGACAATTTTTTTAATAAATTCTGCACCTGCACGCCGTATTTCCCAACAATGCCGAAGTAATAACGACGAGCTTCACACGCCCAATCCTCATCCACGTCCGTGATGTTGCCTTTAATCGCGCCAAATTTTCCAAACGCGTCTGCGGAAAACAAAACTTTTGCCGTTTTATCATAGGTAACCAGCACTTCGGGCCAATGCACCATAGGCGCCGCATAGAAAACCAATTCGTGCACGCCCAAGCAAAGGCTGTCACCATCCCCCAACACTATCTGTTTATCCGCAAAATCTTTTCCGAAATAGTTTTTCATCATCACAAAAGCTTTGGATGACGCCGCTATTTTTGCCGAGGGATATTTTTCTATAAACGCGAGAACGTTCGCCGAATGGTCGGGTTCCATGTGCTGCACGATAAGGTAATCGGGCGATTTTCCGTCAAGCGTTCTTTCTAAATTTTGCAACCATTCGTCCTTGAACGCACCATCCACGGTATCAAAAACAGCAATTTTCTCATCTAAAATTACATAGGAATTATATGCCATACCATCAGGCACAACGTACTGACCTTCAAATAAATCCAGTTTTTGGTCGTTCACGCCTACATATTGTATTCCCTCTTTTATAAACATTTTGCACACCTTTATTATATTATGTTCTTAATCCGTATTATTATAGCAGATATTTCTCATCTTTTCAAGAGTTTTACTGAAATTTTTTATGCGATACAATTTTTTTTTGCAATACATCAACCTTTGCCTATCGATAATGAACTATCATCAAGAACTCCCAACTTTTTGTACAAACAACATTCTCCTATTTATATTTCGTTTAACAAACTCCGATATCTTAAATTCTTTTACTTCTTTCTCCCCTCCGCTTCAATTCCACCCCACCTTACTCACCCTATTCTTTTCAGTGCTTTCATCAATTTTCTAATGCGCATCCATTTCCATTCCCTTGTCACTTCCTCTCTACTCCACTTCAATCCTTTCATGCTCTCACAAACAAACTCCAAAGTATTAAAAAATTTTTTTATATATGAATACCTGTTCATATATTCATGTATTGTAACTACAATTAAGATATATTTGTAACTATTATTAAGATGTATTCGTAACTACTATCGAAATGTATTTGTAACCACTATCGAATTAATATAGCTTGCCCTTTAGAAGATGTTACTATCTATCATCCGTAAACGGGCATAGAACCATATCGTAGCATTTCATACCCCGCATCCGTAACAGACAGAGAAACATATCGCAATATTGAATAACATTACACTTGCAAATAGATTCCTTATCGTTTTAAATGACGAATAACGAAAAACGAAAACTCCTTTTTACCTCCATCGCTACGTTCCAGAGTGACGTTATACTAAAACATTTTTATCTACCTTAGTAGAATTAGGAGACCATCATGCTAAAGCGTCAATAAAATAAGCACTTACATGGACAATTGCACATCTCTGCATTTTAACCATGTAGACATAAATCAATCACACCGAATCTATAAAATTCAATAACACACTCTTGCATTCCCCTCAAATTTTTGTTATAATAATCAAAAACAATTGAGGAGCCATTTATGCAATACGTATTGGTAACGGGGGCGTATGGAGGCATGGGCAAAGCCGCCGTAAAAACCTTGAAACAAGCGGGATATTTTATTTTTGCCATGGATAAAAATATAGGCGAAGCAGAGGAAAACGTTTTGCCTATCCAAGCAGACGTTACAGATATAAACAGTCTACAAAACGCCTTTTTACAAGTGCAGTCCATCACCAAGGAATTATTCGCCATTTGCCACTTTGCTGGCATTTATATGTTGGATTCATTAATCGAAATCGAAGAAAAAACTTTCCGTAACGCTTTTGAAGTGAACGTATTCGGCGCTTTTTATATCAACAAAATCTTTCTCCCTTTACTAAAAAAAGGAAGCCGTATTTTGCTCACGACAAGCGAACTCGCCCCTTTGCAACCTTTGCCGTTTACCGGTCTATATGCCGTCACGAAAAGCACGTTGGATAAGTATGCCTACTCCCTGCGTATGGAATTACAACTTTTGGGTATCCGTGTAAGTATCTTGCGCCCGGGAGCCGTGCGAACAGATATGCTGAACGTTTCCACTTCCGCTTTAGATGCTTTTTGTGCGCGCACGAAAGTTTATTCTTGTAACGCAAAACGTTTCAAGAAAATTGTGGAGAGCGTGGAAGCGCGTCACGTTCCGCCTGAAAAAATCGGAAAAAAGGCGTTGAAGGTTTTGCACGCCAAACGCCCGAAATATGTTTATACATTGAATAGAAATCCGCTTTTATTACTTTTGCACGTTTTACCGCAACGCTTGCAAACGTGGATTATCAAACAAGTGTTAAAATAAGAAATAGCAAGGACGACGCACAGACCTTATACTGATTGCGCCGTCCTTTTTATTACTATTTTTTTACATTTCCCAGCTTCCCAACCAATTGGAGAAACCTTTATACAATAAATTCATCTCAGCTACCAATTCCTCGCCGATATCCAATTTATAAATATAATCTTCTTTACCAAACATTTCTACGTATTGCAACTCAAATGTATATTTCCCATTTTTCAACTCAGCAATCGCTTTTGCAGCAAGTGCCTCCGCTTGACGAATATTATCCACTAACTCTTGAAAAGCCGTTTCATGAATAGCCGTTATTTTCGCAATAATGTTATCAAAATAGTCTTCTTTAGTGCCAAAATTCCACTGCGCACCATCTGTAAAAAGATAATATTCTGCATCGGACGCATATAAATAATACCCTGGCTGAAGTTTACCGTCTTTATCGTAATAGGAATTGACGTAGTAGGTATTCCACTTACAAGTAAAATTAACGAAGTTATACATTTGATCAATCTCGTTGATTATGCCTGACTCCGCTACCTTTTGCCATAAAGCCAAATCTGCGGAAAGCTCTTCCGATTTTAATATTGTATAGGTAGCATCTACGATTTTATAATTAAATTCGTAACCGTACTCATCGCTAAAGGGTTCATCTTCATTTTCCGCGACCTCTAACGTCCCCACTACTTTAATGGCTTGCGTTGTATAATCAAATGCTTCACCTTTTTTGGGATATACCTCCATCGTATTGGAAAGTGTTGACGTATTCGGCAAACAAAATGGACAGCTTTGATAAGGCATATTCATAAGAAACATGAAAGAACCATCCACAGGCGAACTTGTAGCCATATATCCGTTGATTGTCACCATTGTTCCGTCAAGCGTTTTTAAATAATCATATTCCGCTGCTGATTTAAAACTGAGTTTTGTGACTTCTTTCTGTTCAGGTTTTTTTAAACTTATCGGTAGCACAATCGCCGTAGCTACAACCGCCACCGCAAGAAGCGGTGCCAGCCATTTCATATAACTGTATTTGTTAAAAAAGCCCTTTATCTTTGCCCATATATTCTTCATATATTTCTCCTTTACTCCCCAATGCCATCCTTACGTGACATACAGAAAGTCCAAATTGCCGTAGGAATTACGCTTATCATAAATACCG
>SVHQ01000105.1 GCA_015055785.1 Clostridiales bacterium
CGACGTCGATATTGTTCCTGAAGCAGAGGATAATAAGGAAACAAACCGCCGTTTGGACGAAATTTCCGATTATATCCTTGTCAAAATGCAGGAAACGGGAATCAAATGTCTTTGGGGAACGGCAAATATGTTCAGCAATCCTCGTTTCTGTAACGGCGCAGGCTCGTCCAACAGCGCGGACGTGTTCGCATTCGCGGCGGCGCAGGTAAAAAAGGCGTTGGATATTACAGTCAAGCTTGGCGGTAAAGGCTACGTGTTCTGGGGCGGTAGAGAAGGCTATGAAACATTGCTGAACACCGACGTAAAATTTGAGCAGGAAAATATCACTCGCCTTATGAAAATGGCAGTGAAATATGGTAGAAGTATCGGCTTTACGGGAGATTTTTATATCGAACCGAAACCGAAGGAACCGATGAAGCATCAATACGATTTTGACGCGGCGACCGCTATCGGTTTCCTTCGTCAGTACGGCTTAGATAAAGATTTCAAACTGAACATCGAGGCGAACCACGCAACGCTTGCGGGGCATACCTTTGAGCATGATTTGCGCATTTCCGCAATCAACGGAATGCTTGGTTCTATTGACGCGAACCAGGGCGATTATTTGCTTGGTTGGGATACCGATGAGTTCCCGTTCGACGTATACACCGCGACGATGTGTATGTACGAAGTTCTGAAAGCGGGTGGCTTGACGGGCGGTTTTAACTTCGATGCAAAAAACCGCCGTCCTTCCTATACGGTAGAGGATATGTTCGAGGGGTATATTCTCGGTATGGACACCTTTGCGTTGGGCTTGATAAAAGCGGCAGAATTGATTGAGGACGGGCGCATTGATGAATTTATCGTAAAACGTTACGCAAGTTATCGTAAAACAGAAATGGGTAAGAAGATTTTGGCGAATGAAACAAGCTTGGAAGAATTGTCTGCTTATGCGGAGAAAATGGGCGCGCCTGCGCTTCCTGGTAGCGGAAAACAAGAAAATCTTCAAAATATTGTGAACAGTATATTGTTTGGTTAATAATTTTATGAATACATATATCGGAATTGATTTGGGTACGTCGTCGGTGAAACTGCTTTTGGTCGGCGCGGACGGACAAATTATCAATAGCATAACGAAAGAATATCCTATCTTTTATCCGCAAAGCGGATGGAGCGAACAAAACCCAGAGGATTGGTTAAAGGCGACCGTTGACGGAATGGAAGAATTGTTAAACGGGTATAACAGGTACGAGGTGAAGGGAATTTCTTTCGGCGGTCAAATGCACGGTTTGGTGTTGTTGGATGCAGAGGATAACGTAATTCGTCCTGCGATTTTATGGAACGATGGCAGAACGCAAAAACAGACGGAGTATCTTAATACGGTAATCGGACAAGAAAAGTTGTCGCAATATACCGCAAATATTGCGTTTGCAGGCTTTACTGCCCCTAAAATTCTTTGGGTAAAAGAAAACGAACCTGAAAACTTTGACAAAATAGCAAAAATTATGTTGCCGAAGGATTATTTGGCGTACAAGCTGACGGGGGTGCATTCCACGGATTATTCGGATGCAAGCGGAATGCTACTTTTGGACGTGCAAAACAAATGCTGGTCAAAGGAAATGTGCGAGATATGTTCCGTGGATGAAAAATGGTTGCCGAAACTGTTTGAAAGCTACGAACGGATAGGGCAGGTACGCGATGAATACAATTTGCCGAACGCAATCGTAACGGCAGGCGCGGGCGATAATGCGGCTGCGGCAATCGGTACGGGTACGATAAAAGATGGGGCGTGCAATATTTCTTTGGGTACGAGCGGTACGGTATTTATTGCGCAGGACGCCTTTTCGGTTGATAAAAACAACGCGTTGCATTCCTTTGCCCACGCAAACGGCAGATATCATTTAATGGGTTGCATCTTGTCTGCGGCAAGCTGTAACAAATGGTGGATGGAAGAAATTTTGCGCACGCAGGAATTTGCAAATGAACAAGAGGGGCTGGAAACGTATCTTGGCAACAATGAAGTGTTTTTCTTGCCCTATTTAATGGGGGAACGAAGTCCGCATAACGACGTAAATGCGCGCGGTTGTTTTATCGGTATGCGACCTGATACCACAAGAAAGCAAATGACGCTTGCTGTGATGGAAGGGGTTACGTTTGCCTTGCGTGACTGTGTTGAAGTGGCGAAAGCATCGGGGTTGAAAATCGAAAAAACGAAGATTTGCGGCGGTGGCGCGAAAAGTGTAATTTGGAAAAAGATTATCGCCAACGTTTTTGGAGCGCCCGTTTCTACATTATTGGTAGAAGAGGGTCCTGCTTACGGCGCGGCGATTTTGGCAATGATTGGCGCGGGGGAATATGAAAGCGTCTCGGTGGCAGTCAATAAAATTGTAAAAACAAAGGAAACCGTTTTTCCTGACGATATGCTCACGCAAGCATACGAACGGAAATATCGGCTGTTTAGACAGGTATATCCTACACTTAAAAACATTTTTGCGCAGATATAAAGATATAACAAGGAGTCTAGTATGAACTACAAAATAACGCCTTTGACGGCATACGGTACGTGTCGTTATGAAAATGAAAAGGTTTATTTTAAGGCAGATAAACGTTATGAGCAGGCCGATTGGCAAATTGAAATCACTTTTCTTGATTGGGAAGACGATTGTTACGTTTTTTCGCCTGCATGCGCCTACGACGGTAATAAAATTGAGCAGGTTGACCGAGCCTATCCGCCTATGTACAAGACGAGCGAAATGTATGAAAATGAGCGTCCTTTGATTATGAAGGGGATTCCCGCTTTAAACGTGGACGGTAGTGGAAAAATTGAAGTAACGGCAGGGGATATGGCAACGCCTTGTGTCGGGATTTTTTATAAGCAAAAGAAACAAGCCTTTTTTGTGTTTACGGAGCAAGAAGTCGGTGGTAAAAACCTTGGATTTAGGATTGAAAAAGGCAAAATCACGGTGCAATATCCAACCAAGCGCGAATATGCCTACCGCTATGTTTTTGCGCCCGAGAAGGATGCAGATAAAGGACTTTTTGTGGATTTGGGCGATGAGTTTTCGTCAAAACTTTTAATTCGTACCTTCGATTGTGAGACAATTTCGCAATTTTTTGAGTATTTTTTCCGAAACAGAAAAGTGTTACTCTCGAGCCCGCGTCCTGAAAACGGTTATACGCAAGAGCTTTGGGAGATAATGGAAAAACATTTCAATCAAAACAATTATAGCGGAAAATATTTTGGCAATACCCGTTGGCGTCAGTGGCAATGCGGTTGGTGTGGCAATGCGCAATCCTCCTATCCGTTGTACGTTAAAGGAAATGAAGAAACGAAAGCGCGCGCGGTGCAGACGATTGATTATTTGGTTTCTTTTGCAGCCCCTAGTGGTTTTTTCTACGGATATATATTTGACGATAAAATAAAGGACGACAGTTTTCATTTTGACGATACGGAAAACGACGAGTTTGCGGGTATGCGCGGGTCACATTTGATTCGCAAGAGTGGGGACGTGTTGGCGTTTTTATACAAGCATTTTGACGTTATGCCCGTTAAAAAAGAGTGGGAGATTGCGGCTAGAAATTGCGCGGACGCTTTTGTGAGGTTATTTGATAAATACGGGACGTTTGGGCAGTTTGTCCATCAAGAAACGGGAGAAATGTTGATAGGGCTTTCCTGTGCAGGTGCGTCTGCAATCGGCGGGTTGGCGCGCTCTTATAGGTATTTTAAGGATGAAAAGTATTTGAATACAGCAAAAGAGGCTTGTGAATATTATTATCAAAATTTTGTGGCGAAAGGCGTCACGACGGGTGGACCTGGTGAAATTTTAACCGCGCCTGACAGCGAAAGCTCGTACGCAATGGTGGAAAGTTGCGTGATTTTATATGAAACGACGAAAGAGGAAAAATGGTTGCAATACGCAAAAGACAGTGCTAATTTGTTCTCGTCGTGGGTTATGACGTACGCCTACAAATTCCCGAAAGGTTGCGAGTTTGAAATACAGAAAATCAATACGACGGGAAGTGTTTTTGCCAACGTGCAAAATAAACACTCTGCGCCGGGTATTTGTACGTTTTCGGGCGATACCTTGTATAGATTGTACTGTTATACGGGCGAAAAGTTGTATTTAGAGCTTATCAAAGATATTGCTTATTTTATCCCACAATGCGTATCAACTCCTTGGAAACCGATTTACGATTGGGATCATAAGCATGGTGACGACGAAGGAAGATTGCCCGAGGGATATATTTGCGAACGTGTAAATACCAGTGATTGGGAAATGCAAGGTTGTATCGGTGGCGTATTTAAGCTCAGTTGTTGGTGTGAAACTTCATTGGTGCTTAGCTTTGTAGAGCTGATGCATTTACCCGAAATGCAGTGATGGGCAAAAGGCGGTCAGTTGGCGTCGTATAATGGTCATACGTTTACCTATGATACGCAAGGTAGACGGTTAACCAAAGATAATATTACGTTAAAGACGTGCAAGGAGATATTATTGCACTACTTGACAACACGGGTACGGTTGTGGTACAATACGTCTACAATGCGTGGGGAGAAGGTCTTGTATTAGATGCAAACGGCAATGAAATTACGTCTCCTACGCATATTGGACAAATAAATCCTTTCCGCTATCGTGGATATTTCTATGACGTTGAAACGGGATGGTATTATCTTAAATCCAGATACTATGACCCTACCACTGGTAGATTTATTAATATGGACTCCATTACCTACGCGGACTCGTCCGCTATTAATGGGTTAAATCTGTATGTGTATTGTGAGAACAATCCTGTAATGGATATTGACCCTGATGGTAATTGGAGTTTGAAAAAGTTTTGGAAAAAGACAGTGTCAGAGGTGAAAGCTGTTGCCAAAGAGGTTAAGGATTTCTTTGTTGAGGATGTGTATGGTAAAGTCATTAAACCTGCTGCGGATTGGGTTGAAGAGACCATAGAAGATGTTTGCGAGACGACAATTAACTTTATTGATGATAAAATTTTGGCTTTGCGAGTGACCGAGGATGGGATCGTCATAGGGAATTCTAGGTTTATTATCACACCAGGTGCACAATTCTTGCTCAGTTTTTATCTTAATCATATTAATCCTAACACACGGGATATTATCAAAGGGACAACAGCGGGGGTACAAGGTGAGTGGGAAGCCCATAATTGGGGATATTATGTCTTATACTTGTTAAATGGTACAGTGAATGTCTTTGGGAACGACATTAAGGGGGCTTTGAATTCTGCAAAGTATGCGGACATCCAGGGCACTGTGTTTAACAATCCTAATCATTATTTTAAATATTTGATGGTGGGGTATAATTTTTTGAATAATCCGCTATCAACATTTATTGATTATTTTATTTATAAAAGGAATAAATAAAAATGAAGAAACTAAAAAGGACGATTATCACTCTTTTATTTATTGCAATAATAATGTCATCTCATACAGGTTGTGGATTTGTTAAGGCATTTAAAGAGTTTGGTCAAGTCAACAGCACCACGGACGTAACAACATATGGCGATTTTCCTACAACAAAGTACGGATATGAAATAAAACCATACACGGATAATATTTTGCCGCCTAAAATCGAGGATTTTTTTGCAGTGGAGGAATATTATTTTGCTTATTGCGATGCGCCGTATATGCACGAAGTGTATTTAGAAGTATCGATAGACGACGAAGAAAAATACACAGAGTACGTAGCCGAACTTTTGGCGAACAAGGAAACGGAATCTTTTTTTTATAATGCGGACTACCAAGAATATGTTTTAACGGATGTCTTAAGATCAACTGAATCGAATTGGGTTGAGAAATCAGAAATTCAAAAAATTTTATTTAATGATAACGAAAATAAAATAATCTTTATTTCTTTGCTTGTTTTGCATCAGGATAGCCCGTTTTATCAGGAGGACTTCGTTTACTTTGAAAAATTTAATATACCTTGCGTAGGGGATTATTATGATGGTACGCGCGTTTGGAAATACAAAGTAAATGAATTACCCTATTTGTATTAACTGACTTATTATCTAATGGAGAACATGGGATTTTCATTTCCACCGCTTTAATCAGAAGATAAAATGTAGTATTTTTGCTGCAACCTTATAAAAGCTATCTGCTTTTGAAGTGAACCCCAAAGCATAGACAAAGAAATATTAAAATTGTGAATGAGTTCTGTACTGTACAGGGCTCATTCTCTTTAATGTGAGCGTTTTACGCTCATCATCATAGCACCACAGGTGTTCTTTCGAAGTGTGGATGAAACGATCCACACTTTCAAACTGCTCCCCATAAAATATTTCTATTTTCAGTTTACTAAAAAGCTCTCCATACAACCTTGTTCAAAGGAGATATTATTGCACTACTTGACAACACGGGTACGGTTGTGGTACAATACGTC
>SVHQ01000106.1 GCA_015055785.1 Clostridiales bacterium
CGCTGAGCATGATGGTCACGTCGCTGTACAATCTTGCCGATATGTATTTTGTATCGTTGCTTGGCAATCCTTACGCAACTTCGGCGGCGAGCAATTTGCTTGCTTTAATGTCCATCATTCAAGCAATAGGTTTTACGTATGGTATGGGAAGTGGCAGTATTGTTTCAAGATTGCTGGGAAAACGCGATAGGGAAGGTGCGGACAAAGTAGCCTCGTCTTCATTGTTTATTGCAGTAATCAGCGGTTTATTAATAACTCTTGTTGGCTTTATCTTTTTTGAGCCCTTACTGAAATTAATGGGTTCGGTAAACGTGAACACGTTGGAGCATTCTAAAATCTATGGCTGCTACGTATTAATTGGCGCGCCGATTATGTGTATGTCTTTCGTGTTGAATAACATATTGCGAGCCGAAGGCAAAGCTTTATTGTCCATGGTAGGGCTTGTCACAGGTGCGGTTGTGAACGTCGTTTTAGACCCTATTTTGATTTTTGCTGCAAATATGGGTATAGAGGGCGCGGCGATTGCAACACTTTTCAGTCAAATTCTCAGTTTCGCTATTTTGATTTTTATGTTTTTATCGGGAAAGACCATTGTGCGTATGCGTATTCGCGCAATTTCCCGTCAGTTTTCTGTATATAAAGATGTTATCACAACCGGTTTCCCGTCTTTTTGTCGACAAATTCTTTCCAGCCTTTGTTCAGTGTTTTTGAATAATGCAGCATACACCTGCGGCGTGGATGTGTATGGTATTACAATGGCGGATGGAATCGTAGTATTCGACGGCGGTGTTGAAGCGCAAACAGCCCTTGGTGTTGTGCAAAAAGTATTTATGTTGGCGTTTTCATTATCGCTTGGGATTGGGCAGGGTTATCAACCAGTTTTGGGGTATAATTATAGTGCCAAACGCTTTGACAGAGTGAAATCTGCTTATCTGTTTACCCTTGGATTTTCAACAACAGTTATGCTTGTTTTTGCAACGGTATGTTTCATTTTTGCATCCAATTTAATGGGCGCATTTAGTTTGTCGGATACGGCAAAGGAAATAGGTACGCTATCTCTTCGTTTGCAGTGTCTTTGTATGCCGCTGTTGCCATTGAATTTCATGGCAGGCATCACCTATCAATCGGTGGGCAGCAAAGCGATTGCAGCATTGTTGTCCATTTCCCGACAAGGTCTGTTCTATATTCCTGCCGTATTAATTTTGCCGGAATTGTTTTCGTTGCTTGGTGTACAGTGCTGTCAATCGGTATCCGATTTCTTGTCTTTCTTCTTTGCTATGCCGTTTACGTTTATGTTTTTCAAAACAATAAAAAAAGAACAGGAAAAGCTGGAAACAGAGCAGAAAAACGCAACTGCATGATATTAAATATACTTTTATATAATATGGAATATTTAACAAAAAGCCTCTTCAAAGGAAGAGGCTTATATTTTTACGTATAAACTATGTTAAAAATGCAGTTATGCACATATAATATTTTGTAATAATTTTTTATTACAAATACTTGACTATTGATAACAATTGTGTTATGATAAACTTAACAAAACCAATATATGCACAAATTAGGGGAAAATTATGTTGGAAATTATCGAAGTAATTACGAAAAAGCAGCAAAAGGAATTTATTGAGTATCCGTTGAGAATCTACAAGGGGAATCCATATTTTGTTCCGCCTTTGTATGCTGACGAAAAAACACTTTTCACGGATAAAAATATTTATCGAAAAACCTGCGATTCGGTTTTTTATATAGCACAAAGAGATGGAAAGACGGTAGGCAGAATCCAAGGTATTATTCAGCATCAGTATAACGAGATACATAATGCAAAGCAGGCAAGATTCACCCGTTTCGACTGCGAGGATAATCCTGAAACTGCTGCAATGCTTTTTGCGAAAGTGGAAGAATGGGCAAAGAATAAGCAAATGCAAGAAATAGTGGGGCCGCTTGGATATAGTGATTTGGAAAGAGAGGGCTTACTGATTGAGGGTTTTGATTATCTTTGCACCTTTGAAGAACAGTATAATTATGAATATTATGCATCGTTGATAGAAACCTGCGGATATGTAAAAGACGTTGATTGGGTGGAATTTCGTTTATTTAGAACGCCGCAGCAGGATGAACGTTTGAGAAAGTTTGCAAACCGTGCGCTCGAAAGAAATAATTTACACGTTGCAGGCGAGAATATGAGCCTTCGTGCCTTTATAAAGAAGTATGCGCAGGGCATTTTTGAGTGTATCGATGAATGTTATAAAGATCTTTACGGTGTTGTACCGTTTACGCCGGAAATGATGAAGCAAATGATCGATCAGTTTTTATTGATGTTGAATAAAAAATATATCATGATCGTTTGTGATGAAAACGAGAAAGTGGTGGCGTTCGGACTTTGTATCCCTGGTATTGGTGAAGCTTTACAAAAGAGTGGCGGCAGATTGACGCCGGCATGTCTTATAAAACTTTTGAAATCGGTAAAGAAACCCAGCAGTGTAGATTTGGGCTTGGTAGGGATTTTGCCTCAATATAGAAAGTCGGGCTTGAGCGCGTATGTAATGACCATGTTGCAAGATATTTTTGCCGATGAGCACGTACAGTATTTGGAAACCAATCTCAATCTGGAAACGAATGCAAACATTCAAACGCAGTGGAAGCATTTTAATTATATACAGCATAAACGTCGCCGTTCCTATATTAAACATTTATAAAGAAAAATCCGCTTTGATGTTGTTCAAAGCGGATAAATTTTTATATAAGTAGGTTATCAATCGAAGCGATTTTCAAGGAAACGTTTGATATCGTACGATTGGCGGTAGATGAGATACGTTGTGACGTTTGGTGCTTCAAAATCTTTTAAAGACACTTCTTCAAATTCACCGTTTTCCAATCTATCTTTCACAAATTTATAGGGCAAGAAAGAATAGCCGATCCCTTTTTCTAAATAAGGCAAAAGTTTTGAGGAATTATCCACTTCCAAACGGAAGATATGATTTTTCGGAAAAAGAGAACGAATAAATACGCCCGCATCACTCAAGGTCAAATCGCACATTAGATAGGGGATTTTTGCCAACTGCTCTTTGGTGATGCCATCGGGGTATTCATTATGCCCCTTTTTGCAGACCAAAGCAACGCGATCCACGTCGTAAACGTCGCAATTATACCCGAGTCTTTTTAGAGGAATCGCGGAAAAAACCATTTCCAGCATATTGTCTTGCAACTGTTGAATTAAATCAAGCGAGTGGCCAAGCATCACTTTGATAGAGGTGATGCTATTATTTTTCAAACATTCATCTACGAGCGGTTTGACGTAAATTTCATAGGACGCGTTGATTGCACCAATGCTAAATTTACGGCTGTGGCTGGAAAGAGCGTTCATTTCTTCAATAGAAGTGTTTTGCAATTCCAAAATACGTTCGGCATAGCGCAAGAAAATCTCGCCAGCTTCCGTCAAAGTCACCGTTTTAGAACCGCGAGAGAAGAGCTTTTTCCCTACTTCTTTTTCCAATTCACTAATACGATTTGTGACGGTGGATTGCGCGACGTATAATTGTTCGGCAGCCAAAGTGAAATTCTTCACCTTTGACAAAAAGATGAATGTTTTTAATTCTTCTGTATTCATATTCCCCAAAACCTCAATTATTTTTTTCGATTAAAATTATTAGTTTAATTGATTAATTTAATTATAACGCCTATTGTAAAAAAAAGCAAGTGAAAAATCAAAAAAGTTGAAAATAATTAAAAGTTTTTTCATGAGGGGACATGCAATTGACAAAAGAGCAAAAAAAAGCTATACTTATTAGCAAGAGCGCAAAGAGGTTTTTGGTATGTGTAAAATTCAAGAAAGAGTGCAAGAAATAAAACGCGAGATAGAGAAAGGAAACGGAAAGGGTGAAAGCGTGTTGTTGGTGGCAGCAATTAAAACACAGACGGTGGACGCCATCAATCAAGCGATAACAGCAGGTGTGGATGCTGTGGCGGAAAACAAAGTGCAGGAATTTCGTGATAAAAACGATATGTTGTTGCCTTGTCCGCGTCATTTTATCGGGCATTTGCAGACGAATAAAGTAAAATATTTGATTGGGAAAATTGATTTATATCATTCATGCGATAGGGACGAACTCGCCGAAGAAATTGCCAAGCGTTCGAGAAATTTAGGTATTGTTTCCAACGTGCTGATACAAATTAATATAGGCAACGAGGAAAGTAAAGGCGGTTACGATTACGAGGAAGCAAAAAAGGTCTTTGGGGAGTTATCCAAGAAAGAGGGACTTTGTGTAAAGGGCTTTATGGCGATGCTTCCTGCGTCGGATGATGAAGAACTTCTTCGTGGATTGACGAGAAAAATGCGTAGATTGTTCGATTGGGCAAAAACACAATCGAGCAGTGTGGAATATCTTTCTATGGGCATGAGCGGTGATTACACGCTTTGTATGGAAGAGGGGAGTAACATGATTCGAGTGGGCTCTACAATCTTCGGTGCGCGCGTTTATGCACAGTAGAGGTGACGTATGAACGAGAAAAAATACGCTTTGGTCACGGGAGCCACGGGCGGACTTGGAAAGGCTTTAGCGAAAGCACTTTGTGATGAGGGCTACGATTTATTGCTCAGTGGTAGAAGTGAAGAAAAATTGAATAATTTCAAAGCGGAATTACAAGAAATTTATCCTGCGAGAGAATTGCGTATTTACCCTGCTAATTTAGCAAATGAGGGGGGCGTGTACGCGTTGAGTTCAAAAATTGAAGCGGAAAAGATAGCAATTTCCCTGCTTGCCAACGTAGCGGGCGCGGATATCCAGAAAGGCTTTTTAGAATATACGCAAGAAAAGATAGCCTTTCAATGCCGTGTAAATTTTGAAGCGGCTGTTGCGCTCTGCCATTTTGCGATAAAACATAAAGCAGAACATTTGGATATTATCAATATTTCAAGTGTTTCAGGTATTTATCCTATGCCATATTTTGCTATATATAGCGCGACAAAAGCGGCGCTGACTTCTTTTTCTGTGTCCTTAAGAGAAGAAATGCACGGCAAAGGAGTAAACGTCACGGCGATTTTGCCAGGGGCGATGCCGACACGTGAAGATATTCAGCAGCAAATCAAAGGTCAAGGCTTATGGGGAAAATTGGCGGCAAAAACGCCAGACTCTGTTGCTAAAGCCGCGATTAAAGCGGTACGTAAAAATAAGGCAAAAACAATTGTTGGGTTTTGGAATAAAACCATGCGCGTAGCGACTTGCTGGATTCCCACGTCTTGGCGATTGAAATTTATAGCCCGCCGTTGGAGCAAGATTTCTAAAGATGCTTTTTAAGTTTATAATTTAAATAACATAAAATAATTAATATAAATAATGTAAAAATAGATAAAGAAAATAAAAAGTGGCTTTCAAATCCTTGACAAAACCACTTTTTTCCGTTATAATCGATTTATTAAATTAAAAAGCATTGTTTAATCGAAAAATCAAAACAGAGAGGAATGAATATGATTGAATTTAACCCTATGAGCAATTTATTGGAGCAAGACCAATACAAATATTCGCTTCAAGACGTTGCCGAGCCGAATTTATTTAGGGATATTTACCCTTACGACGAAGTGCCGAAAACGTCATTCAACCATCGTCGTGTGCCGATGAATATGCCCAAAGATATTTGGATTACGGACACGACTTTCCGTGACGGTCAGCAATCGCGCGCGCCTTATACGACAAAGCAAATTGTTGATATTTATAAATTGATAGCGCGTTTGGGCGGTCCCAAGGGTATAATTCGTCAAAGTGAGTTTTTTGTTTATACGAAAAAGGACAGAGAAGCGCTTGAAGAATGTATGGCGCTTGGCTATAAATTCCCCGAAATCACGACGTGGATTCGTGCGAAAAAAGAAGATTTCGAGCTGGTGCATAATATCGGAATAAAAGAAACGGGTATTTTGGTAAGCTGTTCCGATTATCACATTTTTAAAAAGCTGAACATGACGAGAAAGCAGGCGTACGACCATTATCTTGGCGTTGTAAAGCAAGCTTTTGACGCAGGTATTTCTCCTCGTTGTCATTTGGAAGATTTAACGAGAGCGGATTTGTACGGTTTTGTTGTTCCGTTTGTAAATGCATTGGTGGAACTTTCACGTGAAGCAAACATTCCCGTTAAAATTCGTATGTGCGATACGATGGGGTATGGCGTGCCGTTCACGGGAGCCGCTCCTCCCAGAAGTGTTCCTGGTCTTGTATATGCTTTGCACCATTATTCAGACGTTACTTCGGAGATGCTTGAATGGCATGGTCATAACGATTTCTATATGGGCGTTGCGAATGCGGTTAGCGCATGGCTTTTCGGGGCAAGCGGCGTAAACTGTTCGTTGCTTGGCATTGGCGAAAGAACGGGTAACGTA
>SVHQ01000107.1 GCA_015055785.1 Clostridiales bacterium
AAAAGGCTTCTTCCGCGATGCTTGCTACCGTTTTGGGAATAGTAAAAGACGTTTTAGTTTTCCCGATTGCGTATTGAATTAATTCCGTCTTTTCTTTATTGTATAAATTGCCGTCTTCAGAACTGTATTTTTTATTCTTTTCGTCCACAGTGATGTTCGTTAAACTGTTACAAGAATAAAATGCAAATTCGCCAATACTTGTTACACCATCACCGATAGTGACGTCCTTTAAAAGCTGGCACCCCTCGAACGCATACACTCCAATCTTCGTTACACTATTGGGAATTACAATGCTTGTTAAAACGTTACATCTGGCGAACGCTTCATCGCCTATCGTTTCAACACCTTTAACCATTTCCACATTGGTCAATCCTTTACAGCAGGAAAAAGCTTTATCGCCAATGTTCTTCAAACTTTTAGGAAGAGTAATATTTTTTAAGCCGTTACAGCCAAAAAAAGCACTATCCCCTATCTTCGTTATATTTTCGGGAATTGTAATACTCTTTAACTGTTGACAATTATAAAAAGCTTTTGTTGCGATACTGGTAACAGGCTTTCCTTCATACTCGGAAGGAATTATAACGTCGTTATCCTCGCAGGAACCAATACCCGCAACTTCATATTCGCCAATCTTTGCAGTAAGTATCAACCCTTTACTGTAAATTTCTTCATTCTCTTCAGGAGGAACCACCACATCGGGAATACTACTTTCAGAAGAAACTTCATCCCCTTTATTGCATGCTGAAAAACCAACCATACCCATTCCGATAGTCGTTACAGCCAATATTGCCAATAAAATCTTGCTGAGCTTCATTAGTTTACTCCTTCACAAAATAATGTTCATCTTATTAATTATAACACTTTTTTTTACGCTCGTCAAGGACATTGGAAAAATTATGTAATATTTTTTATCATTGATTGTGAAAAATATTCCTTAGTATACAAAAAAAGCCCTGCTTTCAACAAACAAGGCTTTTAAAATCAAATTTCAATTAATCCTCAGATAATGCGTTCACCAACAAAACTCCACCTTCCAAAATTGTCAATATTCCGCTGACAATAAAAATGAAATTCATCGCTTTGCCTTGATGGAATAAGAACATAAAACCAATCAAAATAAACAAAGCAGGCATCGCGTATTCACAAATGGTATGAAATAAGTTCTTGCAATAAATCTTCTTCTTAATTTTATCGTAAAGCATTAAAATACCAACGATAAGCAAAATTGCCGCGACAATATAAAGAACAACTTCCACAATCACCCAGCCGCAAAGAATAATCAATGCACCGACGACAATCTTGACAACAGCAGGCGGTATGAGTCCACGAAAAATATCCAATACACCAAGTACGATAAGGCTAATTCCTGCCACGGTCATTAAAATGCTGATAACCTCGCTTTTCATAACGAGCAATAAAACGCCTGCCACTATCGTGACAACGGCTGAAATTATTTTTTCTGATAACTTCATAGAAACTCCTTTTTTGTATCTGTATTATGAGCGACGGGTTACAACAGCCACACGAACGTACCCTTTTTCGTGTCTATCCTCAGCTTTAGCGCAAGGGTACGGCTCGCTTTTACGACATTTACCGCAATATACATAACTGCCGCATCTATCTTCCCCAGCAACAATACTGTCATACCATTTAATTACGTCCAATTGATTTTGACGAACTTCAAAATCCATATTACTCCTCCTTAGTATATGCAAAAAAAATTATTTCTGCACATAATTTACCTTTCTTTTCCTATTATAATCAATTTCGACAAATTTTTCAATACTTTTTCGATAATTTCTCCTTATTTTTTCTAAAAAAATCCATAAATATAGAAAACCGCGACTTTTGCCGCGGTATTATTCTTGTTTGAAAAATTCAGCTATGCGTCTTTGCAACAAAATCTGTTGCAAAGCACGTCAGCGTTCTTCTGCCGTTTCTCTTTTCTTATTTGTGGAAGGATCTTTCCCGACCGCTCCATCGCGAAAGAATCGGGGTATTCCGTATTCTTTTTAAGAAATTCTTCTTTTGAACATATTGTATTATATGCAATACTTCAAAAAAACAGTACCTATTTTTATAATTCTTTTACGTGTAAATTGGCATACACTTCATTATACTTCTCTTTCGTAAAAGAAGTTTGCCCGACCGTCATCACCGTTGCCGTTCCCGCCGCTACGCCAGCAAGCAATATTTCTTCTATCGGCGCACCATTTTCTAACTGTATCGCCGCAGCTGCCACCATACCATCTCCTGCACCCACCGTGGAATTTACTGCTACGTTCATGCTTTTACAATATAAGTTTTGCGTTCCGTTCGTGATTACCGCACCTTGTTTCCCAAGCGATAACAAAACACGCTTTGCGCCCCTATCCAACAATTCATAGCAAGCCGATAGCATATCCTCTTTATCGGCAATATGACGTCCAAGCATATTTTCCAATTCGTCAAGATTAGGTTTCACCAAATCCACACCCTCTTCAAGTGCAGAAAACATACGCATACCCGTCGCATCTACAATTTTCATGGAATTGGGAGCAACTGCATGAACTAACTCTTTATAGAAACTTGCCTCAACGCCTTTGGGTAAACCGCCAGAAAGAACCGTCACTTTGCTTCGAATGGAAAGCATTTGCACCATGCTCAATACTTCCGCCAATTTTTCTTTTGACACTTCTTCTCCGACGTCATTCACTTCGGTCAACATAGAACGATTATCGATAAATTTATAATTTTCTCTCACTCTGCCTTTATTCCAAACAAAAGTGAACGGTACGCCTTCCTTATTCAAGGCATTTTCAAACATATAACCGTTCTCATTGTACATAATTCCTGTTGTATGTGATTCCCCACCCAGCCGTGCAACACCAATTGCTACGTTTAACGCTTTTCCGCCAAAAGAAATCGTTTTGCTTTTTACAACGTTCGTTTTGCCTACGTTCAAGGAATCAAGCTCTATCGTTACGTCCGTACAAGGACTCATACATACAGTTAAAATCATTCTATCTCCTATGTCGTCGACTGTTACGCTACACGCCGACCTTATATATTATACAATAGAAGCGAAAAAATTTCAATAGCAAAATAAAAAAAATTTATTCTTTTACAATCTTTTCTACCTTTCTCCACAACATTTTCTTATTTTTCACAATTATAGGGTGAAAAAAGAGCCGCTTTGTACTCAAGCGACTCTCTTGATTGTATTTGTTTTTACATAGAAATCATTTGCAACGTTTCATACAATTCATAATTAAACGTCTTTTTCATAGAAACAGCTTCAATAATGTCCATATCGATAATCTTATTATCACGAATACCTACCACGCGATTACCGATGCCGTCATTCAAAAGACGTACCGCTTTATTACCGAACTGTGCCGCAAGCATTCTATCTGCCATCGAGGGCGAACCGCCACGCTGTACATGTCCAATACAAGTAGGACGAACGTCGTAATGCGTCACCTCTTGCAATTGGTTTGCAAATTTTTCCGCGCTCATAACGCCCTCAGCAATAACGATAATGTTTGAATGTTTACCGTTTGCACGAGAATGGTTGATTCTGGAAACAATTTCCGCTATATCAAAAGCAATTTCAGGCACAACGATGATTTCCGCACCGGAAGCAATACCGCTATATAAAGCAATGTCGCCACAATGTCTACCCATTACTTCTACAACGGAAATACGTTCGTGCGACGTCATCGTATCACGAAGCTTATTGATAATATCAAGACACGTATTTACCGCCGTATCAAAACCAAGGGTATAATCGGTATATTCCAAGTCGTTATCAATCGTGCCAGGTATACCAATTGTAGGTACGCCGTACTCACTTAACACTTTTGCGCCACGGAACGAACCGTCGCCACCCACGACAACAAGCCCTTCAATCCCGTGCTTTTCCAATGTATCCAACGCCTTTTTCTGACCTTCCAACGTAGTCATTTCAAGGCATCTTGCCGTTCTCAAACGGGTACCGCCACATTGTACGATATTGGAAACGCTACGCATCTCCATTTTAATTAACTTATCATCAATCAAACCGGCATAACCACGTTCAATACCGTATACTTCCATGCCGAAATACAGACCGGAACGAACAACCGCTCTAATGGCAGCATTCATGCCGGGTGCGTCACCACCACTCGTCAACAAACCTATACGTTTCATCTTCTAAACCTCTATTTCATTTTCTCGTTTGAATTACTTATAAAATACTTTGTGCACAAATATGAGCACATATACACTATTATAGCAAAACTAAAAAAAAATACAAACATTTTTCGCTGTTTTTTTTAATTTTTAAAGAAGTTTTATACAATTTTCATCTAAAAAGCTTGCAAGCTCTGCCATCAACCCTTTATTCGGGGTCACTTTCTGAGAACAAAGCATCTTTTTACCATTTCGCACAAACCAAACCTGCGTATCCCCTGCATAAAACGTAAGCGTTTCCAATAGTTCCTCAATATCCTCTTCCTGCAAAGCAGAAACGTTCAACCACAGCTTCTTATCTGCATCTGATTTATTTTCTGCGGCATAGCCTCTTTGTTTTTCAGAAAGCATTTCTGCGTTTTGCTTTAAAGGAACGTAATCCGAGCTCGAAATATTGCTTCTCGTTTCTCGCGTTTGCGTTTCCTGTTCTTCATCCAAAGAAAATTCCGTCATTTTATCCACGATAATTACGGGGGCTTTTTCTTCGACAATGTTCAGCTTCCCAGAAAGTGAAACAACCTTATCCGCTTGCAAAAAACCACGAATCCTATCATAAATTTTAGGGAAACATACACACTCAATCGAGCCGTACAAATCTTCCACCGTCACAAACGCCATGAACGAGCCTGTGCGTGTCTTTAATTTTTTGAACGTGGAAATCATACCGCCCATAGACACTGCTTGCCCATCCGCAAGCTCCACATAAGTCTTTTCTCCCGTTTCCTCGTCTTCCAGATAATTGTTTAACATGGAACAGTTGAAAGTTTCGTTCTTAAAGTACGGTAAGAATTTTTCAAAAGGATGACCGCTGACGTACACGCCCAAAACTGATTTTTCTTTTGAAAGTCTTTCCATCGTTTCAAATTCAGGCAAATCAGGGAATTTCACTTCAATGGCTTGTTCTTGAATTACGCTGCCAAACAAAGAAATTTGCGCGCCTGCTTTTTGTTTTTCCATTGCGCTAACGCGCGTAAGCACTTCCTCGTAAACCGCCGCCACTTGCGCACGGTTATAACCAAAGCAATCAAACGCCCCTGCATAGATAAGACTTTCAACAATACGCTTATTTACGTATTTAGAACAACGCATAGCAAAATCAGCAAAATCTTTAAATAAGCCGTTTTCTTGACGTTCTTTAATAACTGCGGCAATCGCTTCTTGCCCTACACCGCGCAACGCGCCAAGGCCAATTCGAAGTCCGTTGCCTTCCACCCAGAAAATCTCTTTAGATTTATTAATATCAGGCGGCAAAACATCGATATTTTTTTCCTTCATGTACATGATGTACTTGGAAATTTCATCGATTTTATCAATACGGTCGTTTAAAATACCTGCTAAAAATTCTTTGGGATAGAAATATTTTAAATAAGCCGTTCGATAAGCCACGACAGCATACGCCGCCGCGTGCGATTTATTAAACGCGTAGGAAGCAAAGCTTTCCATATCCCCGAAAATCTTCGCTGCTACTTCCGCAGGAATACCTTTCGATACGCAACCCGTAATCCCTTCCTCAGGCGCACCATAAATAAATTTATCTTTCTGCTCCATCAACTCTTTCTTTTTCTTCTTCGCCATCGCACGGCGCACAAGGTCTGCTTGACCGTACGTATAGCCTGCAAGTTGCTGGAATATCTGCATTACCTGCTCTTGATAAACGATAACGCCGTAGGAATTTTTCAAAATCGGCTCCAAATAAGGCGTATCGTAAACAATATCTTCAGGATGATGTTTGTTGTGAATGTACGTAGGAATAAAGTCCATAGGGCCCGGACGATAGAGGGAAATACCTGCTATCAAATCTTCCAAACAGCTTGGCTGCAAGTCTTTCATAAACTTTTTCATGCCGCCTTGTTCAAGCTGGAACACCGCGTCCGTATCCCCAGACGAGATTAATTGATAAGCTTCGGGGACATCAACGCCCAATGCGTTAAAGTCTATATCTATGCCTTTGCCCTCTTTGATATATTCCAACGTATTTTGAATATCCGTCAACGTGGTTAAAGCAAGGAAGTCCATCTTTAACATACCGACAGCTTCCACTTCCTTCATGTCGAACTGCGTAACGATATCCTCACCGTTTCGTGCAAGCGGTACGTTATCCGCAAGCACTTTATTACAAATAACAACGCC
>SVHQ01000108.1 GCA_015055785.1 Clostridiales bacterium
CCCGCAACAGAGAAACCGACAAAGTAAACGCCTTGGATTTGGGGGCAAACGATTATATAACAAAGCCGTTTGGCTCTGCGGAGCTTTTGGCTCGCGTTCGTTCTGCTTTGCGAAATAGCCGACATAATCAAGAAGGACGATTGCCAAGCGCAAAATTTATCGTGGGCGATTTGGTCATTGATTACGAAGCAAGACAAATTTTTATTAAAGACGAAGAAATCAGGCTTACGCAAACAGAATATAATATCGTGGCTTTTTTGTCTGAACATTCGGGAAAAATGATGACGTATGCAGCTATTATCAAAGCGATTTGGGGTGGTTATCCCGATGACGGCAGTATAAAAAAATTACAGGTGAATATGGCGAATATCCGCAAGAAATTTGGTACAAAACCGGGCGAAGATAATTACATTACTAACGAGCTTGGCGTTGGGTATAGAATGAACGAAAAGAGCGATTAAATTATTCTTTACTAAATTTTTACCGTATATATGTTATAATATATAAGTGAAAATTTTGAATTTATCATAAGGAGAAAAACGTGGACGACCTACCCCGATGTAGCCTGTTAAAAAGTTTCTTTTGTAAATCTTCTGTTTACAAGTATATAAACGTTCATAGGCTAACGATGTATTTCTTACGTTGTTAGCCATTATGCTTTATATCGGTAAATACAAATAGGAGAATTATAATGGATATATTTTATCAACTACTTTTACAATTTATACTAATTTTACTTAACGCTTTTTTTGCGGCGACGGAAATCGCTATTATTTCCTTAAACGAGAAAAAAGTAAAAGCCCGTGCGGAAGAAGGCGATAAAAAAGCCGCTAAAATGCTAAATATTATCAAAGATCCGACGAAATTTCTTTCGACAATCCAAATCGGCATTACGCTTGCAGGTTTTCTTGGCTCAGCATTCGCAGCAGATAATTTTGCGGAAAGGCTTTCAGGTTGGCTCGTTACGACGTTTAACGTTTCGGCACAGGGCGCAAGCGTTATTAATACGGTTTCGGTCATTTTGATTACTTTGATACTTTCTTATTTTACACTTGTTTTAGGCGAGCTTGTCCCTAAACGTTGGGCTATGAAACATAAGGAAAAACTTGCAAACGGAGTATGTGGCGTTATTTCTGTTTTGACAGTTATATTAAAGCCTGTTATATGGTTCTTAACCGTTTCTACAAACGGTGTTCTCCGTTTATTCGGTGTAAATCCAAATGAAGAAGATGAAACAGTATCGGAAGAAGATATTGTTTTAATGCTCGATGCGGGTGGCGATGAAGGAACACTTAATAAAGAAGATATAAAATATATTAAAAACGTGTTCAAACTCGACGGTATGACCGCAGAAGACGTAATGACACCAAGAATGAGTGTTGTGCGCATATCGGAAACAGCTGCCGACGAAGAAATTATGCAAGTGATTAAAACGGAAGGTTATTCCCGTATCCCCGTTTATTCGGGCGACGTGGATAATATTATTGGCGTTTTGTATGCTCGCGAGTACCTTTTGAAACGCGGAAATCCCGATTTTGAATTAAGACAAATTCTAAAAGAGCCTGTTTTCATTCCCAAGACTAAGCATTTGGACGTACTGTTTAAGGAAATGCAAAAAACGCATACGCATATCGTCATTCTTATTGACGAATACGGAATGACGACTGGCATCGTTACGATGGAAGATATTTTAGAGGAACTTGTAGGTGAAATTTGGGATGAACAAGATGAACCGACAGAACTCATTATTAAAGAAACGGACGCAACTTATCGTGTAAAAACGAATGTTTCGCTCGATACGTTTTTCGATTATTTTAATCTTGTCCCCGATCACAATATCAAATCGGCTACTGTAAATGGTTGGATTATAGAAACTCACGAGGATATTCCCGACGAAGGTTATTCGTTTGCATACGATAAACTTGTAATTACAGTTACGAAGGTTGAAAATATGCAAACACAGGAAATCAAAGTAGAAATTTCATAGAAAAGACAATATGGGGAAAATATTATGGCTTGGTGGAAATGATGAGAAACGCCAACAAAGGAGTATTTTATGAGTGAAATTCTTGAAACGATAATGCTGATATGCTTTGGTTTATCTTGGCCTATCAGTGTAGTAAAGGCTTATAAGGCAAGAACGACCAAAGGACAAAGTTTACCGTTTATTTTATTGATTATTACAGGCTATATTGCGGGAATTGCAGCAAAAATAATAACGAAAGAATTTAATTACGTGCTTATCGTTTATATAATCAATTTGGTAATCGTACTTTTCAATGTGGCGGTATATATTAGAAACTACCGCTTGGATAAGATAAATAATATAAAGTAAAGGAGCGAACTACTTTATGTCTATTGCAGAATTTTGGGGACAAATGACGGCGAATCCATTACTATTTGTAGCCGTGGTTTTAACGCTTGGCGTTATTTTGGTAAACGGATGGACGGACGCGCCAAATGCGATTGCCACCTGCGTAGTAACGAGATGTATGTCCGCGAAAGCGGCTATCCTAATGGCGGCTGTATTTAATTTTCTCGGCGTGTTTATAATGACGCTTATCAATGCGACGGTTGCGGAAACCATCACGAAAATGGTCGATTTCGGAAGCGATCCCGACCAAGCTATCGTTGCATTAAGCGCGGCGTTATTTGCTATCGTGTTATGGGCTACGCTTGCGTGGGTATTCGGTATTCCCACGAGTGAAAGCCACGCTTTAATAGCAGGTCTTACGGGTAGCGCGATTGCGCTCCATAACGGATTTGGCGGTGTAAACGGCGCGGAATGGGTAAAGGTTTTGTACGGCATCGGCATTTCCGTAGTACTTGGTTTCGGTTTAGGTTGGCTTGTTTGCAAGCTCGTTACAAAAATTTGTTATAATATGAACCGTCCCAAAACGGAGCCGTTCTTTAAGGGAGCGCAAATTGCAGGTGCGGCATCTATGGCGTTTATGCACGGCGCGCAAGACGGTCAAAAATTTATGGGCGTTATATTGCTCTGCGTATATATGGCGAACGGACAATCGTTGCCGTCGGATATAAATATACCGATATGGCTTATGCTCGTTTGTTCGATAGTTATGGCGGCAGGTACGGCGATAGGCGGTAAGAAGATCATCAAGTCCGTCGGTATGGATATGGTAAAGCTCGAAAAATATCAAGGCTTTTCGGCGGATATTGCAGCGGCGGCGTCCCTTTTGTGCTGTTCGGTGTTCAGCCTTCCCGTTTCTACAACGCACGTAAAAACAACGTCTATTATGGGTGTAGGCGCGGTTAAACGTGTATCGGCTATCAACTTCGGTGTGGTTAAGGAAATGGTTTTGACTTGGGTATTGACGTTCCCCGGTTGTGGGCTTGTAGGCTTTTTAATGACAAAATTATTTATGTTCATATTCTAACAAAAAGGAGAAATATATAAAATGGCAAAAGGCGATAAATTCTATTTTGAAAACTTTGTAAGCAATGCGGAACTTTCCCGAAAGGCGGCAAGCTATTTGGTGGAATGTCTTGAAAATTACGATTCGAGTAATATCGAAGAAATGCTTAAAAAAATGCACGAAATCGAACATAGTGCTGACGTGAAAAAACACGAGATGCGAGAGGCTCTTGCAAAAGCGTTTGTAACACCCGTTGATAGAGAAGATTTGGATATGCTCAGTCATCAGCTTGACGACGTGGTTGATTTAATTGAAGAAGTATTGCAAAAGTTCTATATTTACGATATACAAACGATAGATGCGCCCGCAATCGAATTTGCGAAAAATATTGTTAAATCTTGCGGTATCCTTTGTGAAATTATGGGCGAGTTTGAGAACTTCAAAAAATCAAAAACACTCCACCCCCTTATCGTTACATTGAACGATGTGGAAGAAGAATGCGACAAGCTGTATTTATCTTCTATGCGTGCATTGACGAAGAAATCTACGGACGTTTTAGAAACGGTGTCTTGGCGTAAGATATACGAGAGTCTTGAAGCATGTGCGGACGCTTGCGAACACGTTAGCGAATGCGTAGGCTCGGTTATTATGAAAAACACCTAAAAAACGACGGGGTATATGGTGAACATATACCCTTAAACTATCTTTTTTATTTCCATTTTGGAGGTATTTATGAAAATAGTCATTATAGGTCTTGGCACTATCGGTAAGACAATATTGAAAGTTCTTGCAAAAGAAAATCACAATATAACGATTATAGACGAGAAAAAAGATAAAATTGAAGAACTTATCGAGAAATACGACGTTTCGGGCGTGGTCGGAAACGGCGCGTGTATGGATATTCAAAAGGAAGCGAAAGTAAAAGACGCCGACCTTGTAATTACCCTTACGGATAGCGACGAATTAAACATTTTTGCTTGTATGGTTGCAAGAAAAGTTGGAGCGAAAAACACGATTGCACGTGTGAGAAACCCCGATTATAGCAATCAGATTGCGGAAATGAAAGACGATTTAGGGATTTCTATGCTCGTTAATCCCGAAAAAGATACCGCAAACGAAATATTCAACCTTATAAACCTGCCCTCAATCGTGCAAGTAGAACACTTTGCAAAAGGTAGAGTTTTACTCGTAGAGATTTTGGTTGAAAAAGGTTGTTCTCTTATAGGCGAAAGTTTGTATTCGCTCGGCAAAAAGTTTTCGACAAAAGTGCTTATTTGCGCCATTCAAAGAAACGGTCAAGTATTTATCCCGTCGGGCAACTTTACGATAGAAGAAGGCGATAAACTTCACTTTACATCAGACGTTCATAAGTTGGGAGACTTTTTATCGGAAGCAAATCTCGTAAAATCTCCGCTTAAAAACATTATGATTGTTGGTGGCAGTAAGATTAGTCTTTATCTTGCAGAACAATTATCCAAGAAGAAATATAAAGTAAAGTTGATTGAGAAAGATAGAAAAATTGCTGAAAGTTTAGCGGAAATATTGCCACGTGTAACTATTATTCACGGCAACGGGATGAAACACGATGTTCTTATTGAAGAAGGACTTGAAGGGATGGACGCTTTCATTTCTTTAACTGACATTGACGAAGAAAATATGGTCGCTTCTATGTTTGCGAACAAAATGAACGTTAAGAAAACTATTTCGCAAATCAAAAGCGACGATTTAGTTGGTATGCTTTCAGAACTCGGTATGCACAATAATGTATCGGCAAAACACGTCGTGGCAAACAGAATAGCAAGTTATATCCGTGCGCTTGCAAATAAACGTGGTAGTAACGTTTTAACCCTTTCCCGTTTGGTAAGCGGTCAAGTTGAAGCGTTAGAGTTTGCGGCTAAGGCTCAAGAAAAAATATATAACAAACCGTTAAAGGAATTACATATTAAAGAAAATTGCTTGATTGCTTGTATAATAAGGGATAATCAAGTAATGATTCCTGATGGTAATTCTTGTATTAAGCAAGGCGATAACGTTATCGTTGTAACTACCCATAAGAATTTTGACGACTTAATGGATATTTTTATGTAAGGTGGTTGTATGAATTATAAAAAACTTGGCAAGATTCTCGGTAAGATAATGATATTGGAAGGCATTTTAATGCTTGCGCCACTTGTCGTCAGTCTGATTTATAAAGAAAGTATTATACATATCCTTGCTTTTATTATTCCGATAGCGGCGTTAGCACTTATTGGTTTTCTTCTTCAAATTCCAAAACCGAAAACGGATGCGTTTTATCAAAAGGAAGGTTTTGCTCTCGTTGCAATGGTTTGGATTGTGATGACCTTGTTCGGCGCAATACCCTTTGTTATCAACGGCGATATTCCCAACTATATTGATGCTTGTTTTGAAATTATGTCGGGATTTACGACGACAGGTTCAAGCATTATCCCTGATATAACGAAAGTTTCCCATTCTACGCTATTTTGGAGAAGTTTTTCCCATTGGATAGGCGGTATGGGTATTCTCGTTTTCGTCCTTATCTTTATTCCCGAAAGCGACGAAGGCTCTTCTATGCACTTGCTCCGTGCAGAAAGCCCCGGACCACAAGTGGGAAAAATCGTTTCAAAAATGAAGGTAACGGCAAGAATACTTTACTTAATTTATTTGGGGATGACCGTTCTTCAAATCATTGTTTTAAGTTGCGCTCCTTTAACTGATTATAACGCAATGGTTGCAGACCTTGGCGTAGAAGCCGCAACATATCATAGCGAACATAAGTTCTTCTATATACTTCTATCTACGTTTGGATGCGCAGGCACGGGCGGCTTTGGCTTTATGGTTGGAAGTATGCAGTATTTTACACCATTTGCGCAGTACGTAATGTCGATATTCCTTATTTTGTTCGGGTGTAATTTCGCTTTATATTATTTGATACTTATCGGAAAGGTTAAGGA
>SVHQ01000003.1 GCA_015055785.1 Clostridiales bacterium
ACAGAAGATTCATTCAGATGTATTCCGACGTAGTTATGGAAGTAGGTAAAAAATATTTTGAAAAACTCATCGACAAGATGAAGGAAGAAAAGGGTGTAACCCTTGACGTTGAACTTACCGCAGAAGACTTAAAGGCTCTTGCAGAACAGTTCAAAGCAGAATATAAGGCTCAAATCGGTACTGATTTCCCCTCCGATCCCGTAGAACAGCTTATGGGCGCAGTAAAAGCAGTATTCCGTTCTTGGGACAACCCCCGTGCAAACATCTATCGTATGGACCACGATATCCCTTACAGCTGGGGTACCGCAGTTAACGTACAGATGATGGCATTCGGTAACATGGGTGAAACTTCCGGTACGGGTGTTGCGTTCACGCGTGACCCTGCTACGGGTGAAAAGGGTCTTATGGGTGAATTCTTGACGAACGCACAAGGCGAAGACGTTGTTGCAGGTGTTCGTACCCCGATGCCCATCGCGCAAATGAAGGAAGTATTCCCCGAAGTTTACGAACAGTTCCTTAACGTATGTAACATTCTTGAAAATCACTATCGTGATATGCAAGATATGGAATTTACCATTCAGGATAGAAAGCTTTACATGCTTCAGACGCGTAATGGTAAGAGAACGGCTGCTGCCGCTATCAAGATCGCTTGCGATTTGATCGACGAAGGCATGATCACCGAACAGGAAGCTGTTATGCAGATCGACGCAAAGAGCCTCGATATGCTCCTTCACCCTCAGTTCGATGCAAAAGCATTGAAAGACGCTGATAAGAACAACGTTGTTGGTAAAGGTCTTGCAGCATCCCCTGGTGCAGCTGCTGGTAAAATCGTATTCACGGCAGAAGACGCAGTTATCGAAGGCAAGAAGGGCGAAAACGTTATCCTTGTTCGTTTGGAAACTTCCCCTGAAGATATCGAAGGTATGAAATATGCAAAGGGTATCCTCACCGTACGTGGCGGTATGACCTCTCACGCAGCCGTTGTTGCTCGTGGTATGGGTACGTGCTGTGTATCCGGTTGCGGCGATATCAAGATGCATGAAGAAGAAAAATATTTCGAACTCGCTGGTAAGATTTTCCGTGAAGGCGACGTACTTTCCTTGGACGGTTCCACGGGTAACATTTACGACACGCTTATCAAGACGGTTCCTGCAGATCCTAACTCCGGTTACTTTGGACGTATCATGGAACTTGCTGATAAATTCAAAGCTCTTGGCGTAAGAACGAACGCAGACAGCCCTGAAGATGCAAAGCAAGCTGTTGCATTCGGTGCACAAGGTATCGGTCTTTGCCGTACGGAACACATGTTCTTCGATCCTTCCAGAATCGGTGCATTCCGCGAAATGATCTGCTCGGATACGGTAGAAGAAAGAGAAGCAGCTCTTGCAAAAATCGAACCTATGCAGCAGGCAGACTTTGAAGGCTTGTTCGAAGCACTCGGCGGCTATCCTGTAACCATTCGTTTCTTGGATCCCCCTCTCCACGAATTCGTTCCCACTGCTGAAGAAGACATCGCAGCACTTGCAGCAGCGCAGGGCAAAACTGTGGAACAGATTAAAGAAATTATTGCTGGTCTTCATGAATTTAACCCCATGATGGGTCACCGTGGTTGCCGTTTGTCCGTAACCTATCCTGAAATTGCAGTAATGCAGACGAAGGCAGTTATCAAGGCAGCAATCAGCGTTATCAAAAAGCACCCCGATTGGAAGTTGATTCCTGAAATCATGATTCCTTTGACGGGTGAAACGAAAGAATTGAAGTTCGTTAAAGACATCGTTGTTAAGACGGCAGACGAAGTTATCGCAGCAAGCGGCGTAGAATTGAAATACGAAGTTGGTACGATGATCGAAATTCCCAGAGCATGTCTTACGGCTGAAGAAATCGCAAAAGAAGCTGAATTCTTCTGCTTCGGTACGAACGACTTGACGCAGATGGCGTTTGGTTTCTCTCGTGACGATGCTGGTAAGTTCTTGCCTGCATACTATGCAAACAAGATTTACGAATCTGATCCTTTCGCAAGATTGGATACGACGGGCGTTGGTAAGCTTATGAAGATGGCAGTTGACGGCGGTAAAGCAGTTCGTCCCGAAATGCACCTTGGTATTTGCGGCGAACACGGTGGTGATCCTTCTTCCATCGAATTCTGCCACGAAATCGGTCTTTCCTACGTTTCCTGCTCGCCTTACCGTGTGCCCATCGCACGTTTGTCCGCAGCACAAGCGAACATTAAGAACCCCAGAAAAACGGAAGTAAGCGTTGAAGAAAAAGCAGCAAATGCAGTAAACAACGTTGTGAGCAAAATTAAGGGTATCTTCAAGAAATAATTGATAAAGAATAAGAAAATCGCTACGGTTTTCCGTGGCGATTTTTTTGATATAAAGAAAAATTGCGCGATAGTCGCGTGGTTTGGTAAAGGTTTACCGATGAGCAAAAATGTCATACCGACCGAGCGCAGCGAGTGAAGCGTATCTTAAAAAAGTGAAAAGGTAAGAGATGAGGAAATAATTAAAAAAGAGATACGCTCGACTACGCAATAAATTGCTCCGCTCGGTATGGCGAGCATACCGAATAGCAAGCTGAGCGGTATGACAAGCATATCGAATAGCAAACTGAGCAGTATGCCAAGGATTAATTTAGCAAAGAAATAGCCCGTTGACGGGTAGCAAGTAACACGTGCATGACTGGCAGGTCAACCAAAGAGTACATTTGTACCACGTCAGTGGACATTTATTAGCTTCTTGACAGAATACTTTATTTTTGATATAATACGAACAAGAACGGCAACGTTTTAATAGGAGAAAAATAATGAATATCTTTAAAAAACTTTTCAGTAAATTGCAAAAGAAAAAGGAAAAACAAGAGGAATGTTGGTATAATAATTATCCTGAAAAAGAAAAAGGGATTCCAACAGAACCTATGGAGAACGTAGCGCTTTGCGCCCCTAATAGTATATATTACACTTCGGCTCAGGAAGCGGCGAAGCACCAAAATTAAAAATTTATGAACAATGGAATGCAACAAAAATGCGCTTTAATGTGTTTAATATATAGAAAAAAATAAAAACTTGGATAGTTTTTATATATAATAACGGAGGAATAAAGATGAAAAAATTAAAGGCATTTTGTTGTGCGATTGCCCTTTTGGGGTCGAGTGTGGCAGTATTTGGCGGCTGTGGTAACGTGGGAGGGAATCCGACGGCTGAGCCTGAAAATATGAAAGATGCAGGGGCGGTGATGAACGTTTCCCTTAATCCCGAAGTGGAATTTGTGTTGGATAAGGAAAATAAAGTTATCAGCGTCAACGCTTTGAATGAAGAGGGGAACGTGATTGTTAGTAGTGCAACGTTTACGGGCAAGGACGCAGATGAGGCTGTGGAGCTCTTTGTACAGGTTGCAGATGAAACGGGTTTCCTTTTTGAAGGGCAGATTAAAGCAGGGGAAAATCAAGTGAGCGTTTCCATTTCCGGTGATGAGGAAAAAGCGCAAGCCATTTATGCAGCCGTAAAGGAAAAAGTGAGCGCATACTTTACAGAAATGGACATTCAAGGCAAAATTGAGATGGCAAAAATGCTGACGAGAGAGGAATTGCAAAAGGTTGTAACGGAATGTGCTCCTTATATCGACGCAGCAGAGGCACAGGCACTCAGCTATAAAGAAATGATTGAAACGATTTCCGCGGCGAGAAGGGAAACGGCAGAAATCTATTCGCAGGAATTGAAGAACGCTTATTACGAAACCAAAGCTTTCGCAGTGCAGCAGGCGGAATACGAAGTATTAAAAACGCACATGAACGATGTACAGAAAACTATCTGTGACGCTGCTTTTGCGAACTATGAAGAAGCTGTGCAGGAAATCGAGGGAGCAAGATTGACGTATCTTGTAAATGCGGAAAGTGAATATCAAAAGGCATTAAAGAATTTCCAAGATGCCAAAGCGGCATATTTAAACTATCGTGAATATATTTCCACATTGAAAGAAAATGAAATCACCGATTTGATTAATACAACGTTGGCAGGTTATGAAACGGCGTTAACGGCAACAGAAACCGCTTTGTTGACGGCAGGGAAAATGGCAAACGATATGTTGGATATTTCCAAGAAAACGGCAAAAACGTTGTATGACGTTGTGATTAATGCAATCGGTTCTTATTCCACGATGATGGAAGAATACGCAACGGAAATTTCGACAAGCGTAGCGGCGGCAACGGATGTATGTATCGCACAGTTTGAAACGGAATATCAGGCTTCTATTGCAGCGGCGGAAAAGAGCTGGGAAGAGATGCTTGCAAAAATTAAAAGCCCTACGACAAACGAAGGGACTGAAAACGAATAAGTAAATTTTATAAAAACCGTCCGAAGCGGTCTGCTTCGGACGGTAATTTTTTATAAATAAAGCCACCATGTACGGATTGAGTTTATCACAAGCGATAAGGATAGAAAGAAAGTCATGATGCAACGGAACGTTGCTTGCGCATGACGTAATCATAATTTATCATGCCGTTTCCTAAATCAATCGTTTGTTTGCTGTCAATGATAAACCCGTTTTTCAAATAACAAGCCACAGCGCGCGCATTCCCTTGATTCACATTTAAAAGGATATCTTTTTTATAGCTTGCCAATTCGTCAAAAATAAGGGCAGGATATCCTTTTCCGCGCGCCGAGGGAAGCAAATACAGTTTGTCTATATAAATGCATTCCTCTTGTTCCACGAACACGAGCACGCCAACGTCATCGATTTTACGGTATTGATACCCTAAATCGCGAAAATGCACAATGGCAGCAGGGTCAAAATATTTCTTCAAAAGAAAATGAATTTGTTCTTTAGGCAGAATATCCCGATAGGTTTCTTCCCAAAGCGGTTGCATAAACGAATGTAAATTTTGAAAATCCTTTTCTGTAAAATTCTGTAAAATCATTTCTCACCTATATACCAAGATATTTATAAATTTTATCACTCGAAAAGCGGTTTGTCAATTGTAAACGTAAAAATTTTCAAAAAATGCTTGACAAACCGCTTTTGCGGGTATATAATCATTACACCATAAAGAGTGTACGAGGGACAAGCCCGTTGACTACACAGCAACCTGCTCTAAAAGGTAAGGTGCTAAAGCTTGGAAGATGGGATTTGATTGCGTGTACAAAAGCTCATCTTCGCCGATGGGCTTTTTTCTTTTGCACTTCTTTGCGGTGAATAAGCAATAAAGAGGTGAAAATTATGAAAGGACACTACCATGTACGCGTTGAAAACAAAAAAGAGAAAAGAGAAGCGATTGCTTTTTTAGAAAAAAGGGGCTTTGAGAACGTTCAAAACCTGACGGAAGAAAATTATCATTTTCCCATTTTGATTATAAGAGAAAATTATTTCATGGGTACAAATACGACGTGTATGGCTTGCGCTCTTACGCGAGGGGGCAGTAGGAATAAAATCCTTGCGTGGAACGAATTTCAAGCAATTTTAGGCAAAAAAACGCTAAAAATAGGGGATTGACGAATGTCCCAAAGTGTGCTATAATAAGCGCAAAGGACAAAAAAGGAGCTTAAAAGATGAGGAAAAAGCCTACGATAGCTTTTATGTATGATTTTGATAAGACGTTGTGCGATCAGGATATGCAGGAATACAGTTTTATTCCCAATTTAAATATGTCCAGCGATGAATTTTGGTCGGAAACGGAGCAGTTTAGAAAGAAGAACTACATGGAAGGCATACTTGGTTATATGTATTATATGAAGCACAAATGCCAAGAGAAAAACATACCCTTTACGCAGGAATATTTGCGTTCTTTGGGGAAGAATATCAAATTTTATAAAGGGGTGCAAAATTGGTTTAAGCGCATCAATCAATACGGCGAATCGATTGGCGTAAAGATAGAACATTATATTATATCCAGCGGTATTAAAGATATCATTGACGGCTGTGCAATCAAGGACGAATTTAAAAAGATTTTTGCTTGCCAGTATTATTTTGATGAAAACGGTGAGGCGGTGTGGCCGAGCATTGCCATCAATTACACACAAAAAACGCAGTATATTTTCAGAATTTCCAAGGGCATATACGATGAAACGGACAGCAAAAAAGTCAATGAAAAGATGAGTGATAGAGTAGTGGCTTATCAAAATATGGTTTATTTTGGCGATGGTATTACAGACATTCCGTGTATGACCTTTGTAAAAAAGCAAGGCGGGATTTCCATTGCAATTTTTCCCAAGGGCAAGAAAGACAAGGTGACAAATTTGCTTTTGGACAATCGTGTAAACTATATTTGCCCTGCGGATTATCAGGAGGGGAGCGATTTGGATTCCTTGGTGAAATGCATCATTCAGGAAATGCAACTGTCGCATACTTTGCAGTTAAAACAAAAACAGCAACGCACGCGCGAATCGAAAAAGGCGGAAAATAAGAATTAAGCCGTAGAAATAAATTAACACATAGAAATAATGTATAAACACTCACTTTTGGTGATTATGAAAGCCGAAAGTGAGTGTTTTTTAGGATGTTTTGTAAAAGACGTTGACAAAATTTGTCGAATATGGTATATTTTTGTTAAGTAATTATTATGGAGGTTTAAAAATGGATTACTTAAAACTTCTTGGCAGCTTGAAAAAGGAATTTAAAGAAGCAGGTCGTGCAAGATACGAAAGCTTACACATCGTATTAAGAATTATTTGTACGATTATATTCATTCCTTTACGAGTTGCTTTCTTTTTTGGAAGAATTATTTTCTGGCTCACTTGGTTCTTCTTCAAGGCTCTTTCGGCACCTGTCGACTACCTTGAAAATTGGTTGAACAAACAAAAAGACGGTTTGGGTCAAGCACCTCAAGCAGTTATGTATTTTGTTTGCTTGCCTTTCATTTTCTTCCAACAAGTAACGTTGGCATTGAATGCATTCAGCTTTTTCTTCCAGTGGTTTGGGCTTATGATTCAGGCATTTGTTTTAACGCTCGGCGCTGTTAGATGGCAACCTGTAATTTCTGCCGCTAAATTTGATGAAGAATAATTACAAATAAAAGCTGAAACGGACTTTGATTTTTTATCAAGGTTCGTTTTATTATATGTCGATATAAGTAAAAAGCCTGAAAAATAAATTGGAAAAGGGATATATTTGTCTATTCATTTCAAGCAAAAAAAATTTTTTGAAAAATTTTAAATTTTTTTTAAAAAAGCAGTGTAAAATGCTTGCAATTATTTTTTAGGTGTGGTATAGTATATAAGCTTTCGACGGAAGTTTAGCTCAGCTGGGAGAGCATCTGCCTTACAAGCAGAGGGTCATAGGTTCGAACCCTATAACTTCCACCAATAAACAGTGCGGATTATATGCGGGAATAGCTCAGTGGTAGAGCGTCACCTTGCCAAGGTGAATGTCGCGGGTTCGAATCTCGTTTCCCGCTCCAATATCCGCACTGTTTTTATTTTCTTTTGCTGATGGAGCAAAGCAGAGGTGGCGCTATAGCCAAGCGGTAAGGCCAAGGTCTGCAAAACCTTTATGCCCCGGTTCAAATCCGGGTGGCGCCTCCAAAAAACTCTGCATCTAATGTGGTGCAGAGTTTTCTTTTAAACAGAATACGCTCGTGTGGTGGAATAGGCAGACGCAAGGGACTTAAAAGCTCTTGCGGAAGAAATTTCAATCATTTTTGTGAAAATTTAACATTTTTAGTCGCCGACCAAGCCATGCCTTGGAATATTCGGTAAAAAACATACGCCGCTGTGGTGGAATAGGCAGACGCAAGGGACTTAAAATCCCTCGGTAGAAATACCGTGCCGGTTCAAGTCCGGCCAGCGGCACCAAGTCTTAATAGGTTGAACCTCTTTACCGTTGGTAAGACGTTCGGCCTATTTTGTTTTATGGAAGAATTTAATAATTTTACGGAATTAAAAACGGCAGGCGTGCTTAATTGCACACCTGCCGTTGCTATTTATAATCGGGATACTAACGACAAACTCGTCCACCGTTCTTCTTAGCTTATACATTTACTTTTTTCTTAATCGGCGGTAATTTCTATGTTCTCACTAAGATTTCTTCGTTTTATTCAGTTGATTTTGTTTGTTTTCCGTCCATTGGACGTAGTCCTTTTTGCCTTGCTCGGACAATAGATATTCACGTATTGTCGGCAATAATACTCTCGCAAGCGACGTTACTTGATGTTCGGAAAGGTCGAAAGCGCTTTGAAAGCGTTTCTTTCTTGCCATTTAACTATGTAAATCATCATTCTCCTATCAAATTGGTTCCTTAATTGGATTCCTTATTTACACACTCTTTCTGTGTTAGTTTTACTTTTCTTTTTTATCAGCGACTTTGTATCTATCATTCACGTATTATCATTCTAAGTCGCGCTATATTTGAATAAAACTTTATTTCTATCCGTTCTCGACTACAACGGAATTAGTTCGTCCACCAAGCCTTCTCTTCATTTTTAGTAAAAATTAAGAGTATATAAGACAGTTCCATAGGGAGTTTTGAGGAAAATAAAATTTTAGATAAAAATATCGAACGAATTAAACTCAAAAGCATTGACGAAGCGTTTTCTTGTTGCTTGATTTCAATATGGTATGAAGGGGAAAGACTTAAACGATTTTGCTTTCGTGATAATTTTCGTTATCTTCAAAGAAATACAAGTTATCATTGTGAATTTCTTTTTCCTTAAACTCGGTAGGGGTGCATCCAACGATGTTTTTAAAATTTTCGATAAAGGATTGGATTGAGTTGTACCCTATGTCCTTCGCAATTTTTTTGATGGGAAAATTTGTATTTGCTATTAAGTTTTGGGCTTTTGTGATACGAGTTTGGTTGATAAATGCATGGATGGAAATACTCAAATTGTTTCGAAACATTTTTTGTAAATGTGGTTCGGAGATTCCCAAATAATCTGCGACCTTTTTTACGGTCAAATTTTGATTATAGTTGGCTTGTATATAGGAAACGGCTTTTTTTATGTATATATTTTGTCCTGAAATAAAGTTGGACTCTTTAGTGCATTTCAATATTTCAATAAGAAGTCTTTTTAATTCCAACTCGTAAATTTCATCTAAAAAAATATTGTTTGCATTTTCTGAGGTGAATTTTTTGAACTGGTTAAGGAGATAGGCGACATTTTGATTATCGTGAAAGATCAAAATATCTTGGAAATCGTTTAGCAGTTTTTGCGCCAATGGTAATTTGACTATATATTTTGATTTTTGCATATATTCAAGGATATCGCCTTCTTCCGTAACAAACTCCAGGCCTAAAGAAACTAACGAGGAAGGGATATTGACGCTGTGTAAACAGCCTGGTTTTACAATAAAAAATTGATGAGGAAAAAGATAGGTTGTTTCTATCTTTTTTGTTTCTTCTGAATAAAATTCTAAAATAATTTCTCCGCTGATAATATAAGACAATTCTAAACTGGAATGTTGATGTAGCTTCATAAAACGCTTTTCACTGTCAACTTTGTAATTGGTGGATTGGAAAAGCATTAAGCGAATAGGATGTTTCATTTGAAATACCTCCTGCTTTTATCTTATCATAAAGGATAGGTGTTGTCAACCCCAAAATAAGTATTGAATAATTTAATTTTGTTAATTTTTCCAATTCTTTTTTCTTTTCCGTATATTGAAAACAGAAAATTTAGGTGTTATAATTGAAACAAAGATAGGATTAGAACAATAGGCGTTTTATTAACCATGGAAACGTACTTTGTTATAAGTCGAACGACTTGGTGGGTATACTTACTAAGAAAAATTTGCAAGTGATTTAAAGCGGAGCATTAATTATGAAGAAATATAATGTCAAGGAATTCGGCGCAGTTGCAGATGGGAAAACTTTATGTACGAAAGCGGTGCAAAATGCTGTGGATTATTGCCATATGCAAGGCGGAGGCATTGTTCTCTTTGAAATGGGTAGCTACGTGCTGAGTACCGTTTTTCTCAAAAGCAACGTACATATAGAAATTGCGGAAAATGCGGAGATTTTAGGAAGTTTGAACTTTTACGATTACGCGCCGCAAGAGGAGGTCGATTATCCTATTTATCAGGATGCGTCGCATACTTATTTCAATCTTTCTATGTTTGTAGGACGGGATTGTGAAAACATTTCAATCACGGGCAAAGGGAAGATTGATATGCGCTCCGTGTGGGATGAGGACGGAGTGCGTGGTAAAGAAATTAGGAACCGCGGTCCAAAATGTATTGCTTTGAAAGAATGTAAAAATATCGAAATCGGTGGGTTGGAAATCGTCAACGTCACTGATTTGGCGGTGTATTTTGCGGGCTGTAAAAACGTGGACGTGCACGGGCTGAAAATGTACGTATATATTGATGGGATTTCGCCTGATAATTCCAAAAATGTGCGCATATACGATTGTGCTGTGGAGGCAGGCGACGACGCGATTGTTTTTAAATCATCTTATACATTAAACAGGTTGGATATCTGCAAAGATATAAAGGTTTGGAATTGTCAGTTAAAGAGCCGTTGCAATGCGATCAAATTCGGCACGGAAACCAACGGTGGCTTTGAAAACATTCAAATTGAGAATATTGATATTCGTGAAACGCGTATTACAGGTATCGCCATAGAGAGTGTAGACGGAGCGATTATCGATGGCGTACATATCAAAAACGTGAAGATGAGAAACGTCAATGCGCCGTTGTTTATCCATCTTGGACAACGAATGCGTGGACCACAAGACAGAGAGATTGGTCGGATTAAAAATGTCACGATAGAAAATATTACAGCAGAAGGGCCGTATGAGCCTTATGAAATCGTTGCTTGGAATTACGATAGTTTTAAGGCGAATGATTATTATCAAGATCCAAAGGTATTTGGAAATGCGGCGGATTTTGACGGATCAAAATCCGCAGACGAATGGCAGATGACGTCAAACGTATGCGGATTAAAGGGCTATCCATTGCAAAATATTACCTTGAGAAATATTCATCTAAAATTAGACGGCGGGGTGAAAGAATACAATCAAAACGTACCCGAAGAAGCGCAGGATTATCCCGAAGTATACGTCTATGGCCGCATTTTACCTGCGAAGGGTATTTATTTTCGATATATCGACGGCTTAACGCTTGAGAACGTGGCAGTTGAAACGTATCGAGAAGATACAAGAGATGATTTTATCTTTGAGAAAGTAAGCGGTTTTCAAAGAGTATAAAAAAGAAAATGAGCATATTAGGTATGCGATGAAATGGAATCCACGTTGAATCATTCAACGTAAAAATATAAAAATAATTATATCTTTAGGAGGATATTATGATGAAAAAGAACAAAAGAACAATAGCATTACTGTTAAGTACGTTGTTGGCATTTAGCACCATTGGAAGCTTGGCTGCTTGTGGAGGCAATAAAGAGAAGATTGACGAAAAAACGATTGTTGTCAAAACTAGAAAAGCGGGGTTTGGTACGGACTGGCTTTACGAATTGAAAGGCAAGTTTGAGGCGGCGTATGCGCAGGAAGGCTATAAGGTGCTGATTAGAACGCCTGATAATGCGATCAAAGGTGATACGCTCGTTAAGGAATTGGCGCTCGGCTATGATGAAACAAAAGTTGACTTATATATCAGTACTGACGCGAATCCTGACACCGTAGGCGCTTTGGGAAACTATGGCGTTTTGGTGGAAAACATAGAAGAAAGCGTTTACAATCAACCTGCGATTTCTTACGACGGAACGGAAGAAGCGAGAACGGTTCGCGAAAAGATCAGCGCGGAAACTATTTCGTATATGACGGATACGAAGGGCGAGCTGTATGGTTATAGTTGGGCGCAAACTTCTGCCGGCTTGGTTGTGAATACCAGAAAATTGGCTGCTTACGGTTTGGATTTGCCGAAAACGACAAACGAAATGTTTGATTGCTTTGATAAGATTTATTGCGGGTACAATGGCATTGAAAACTCGATAGAATCGGGTACGTATCCGATTACGTATGTTTCTGGCGGAAGCGGCTACGGTTTGGTTTTCCTGTACGCTTTGATGGCACAGTACGATATTGATGAGTATAACAAGTTTTGGACGTTTATGACGACAGATGAAGCGGGCGCGTCCGTAAAACTGTCCGACGCGGCTTGTCAAGAACTCTACGACGATTCTATGCTTCTCGAAATGATGAAAGTTGCTTATAGAACATTCGACTTAAATATTTCTGCCCCTGGTAGCGCGGCGCAGGGCGTTGACCAAGCACAGGCAAAGGTTATGGGGGACGCAGACGGCGCGGTGTTTATGTTCAACGGCGACTGGATGCTCAACGAAGTGAAATTAAATTACGAAGAAGATTTGGGGGATATTGACTTTATTAACTTCCCCGTTATGTCTGCGGTCGGTACGAAGGTGTTTGGAAAAAATACTGCGTATAACTTCGACGATGCGAAATGCGAAGAGCTTTTGTCCTATATCGTTGGCCTTGTGGACGAAAACAAGAGCATTGACGAAATCATTGCGTCGGTAAAAGCAGAAAAGGGTGTTGACATTACGGAAGAGTCGGCAAGAGAAGTGGCAAGAGCAAGAGGCGTCACTTATGCGAGAGGACCTGAACACGTAGCGTATATAACGAAAGGCTCACCGAAGAAAGACATTGCCAGCTTGTTCCTTAGAATGATGAGTAGCGATGATTTTGGCGAAATGTTCAGCCGAGTGGCAAATGGCACCAGTCCTTACTGCGCAAAAGTAAATACGACGTCGCCGTATAAGTTTGTACGGAATGCGTCCAAAATTCCCGCGAATCAATATTTTTCGTTGGTTTCTCGATTTGGTAGCTTGAAAGGGTACAGAGGGGAGATCAGTATGGGCGGTAATCTTCTGGGATTGTTTACTACGGAAGACCATATTCCCGATTATATTACCGCAGAAAGCACAGCAAGTATGTATACGGAATTGGGTGAGAGAAACGGTTTGACGGAGAGCGTATACACTACGGCAGCAGAGAAATTTTTAGCAGAAGAAAAATCGAACGTAATCAAGAATTGGGAAGAATATTTATCGGCCGCAGGATTATAAGGTATTATGAAAATATTTGATAGGGTTAAGAAAAACTATTCAAAATTGGAAAGACGGGACTTTTTGTTTGCGTATTTGATCGTACTTTTTCCCGTAGCGCAGTTTTTAATTTTTTGGTTTTACGTAAACGCGTCGTCTATCGGGCTTGCTTTTCAGGACAGCATGGGGAACTTCACTTGGGCAAATTTCAAAATGGTGTACAACGGCTTCGTGGATGAGGATATGTTGGGCATCAATCTCGGGGATTCGTTGTTGCGGTCGTTTATCTTATGGATCGTGGGTGAAGGGTTTATATTTCCCATCACGCTGATTACGACCTACGTGTTGACGAAAAAGATCGTTGGACACTACGTATTTAGAGTTATCTATTATATTCCTGGTTTGATGGGCGCGATTATTTGGACGTTGCTTATCAAGGAAATGGTTGCTTATTCAGGACCTATCACTAAAACATTGTTGTCGTTGGGGGTTGATTTACCTTTGGGCGCGCGTAAAAACGGGCTTTTGCGTCACGAAGATACGGCGTTTGTCACACTTCTGACGGTGCGATCTATTATGGGAATCGTAGGGAATAACGCAGTTTTGACGGGCGCATATACGCGTGTACCCGACGAGCTTTTTGAATCGGCTGAATTGGATGGCGCAGGGTTCTTTACGCAGATGTTTAAAATTGCAATCCCTTGTATTTGGGCGACTATTTGTACGCTGTTGACGTTTGCATTGTGCAGTATTTTTACTTGCGACTATAACGTATGGCTGTTTACGGACGGAACGGGACGATATGGAACGTCGACAATAGGGTTCCAGCTATTCAACTTGACGTATCGACTGTCCACAGGTAGCGGTTCGACGGGCTACGGTTATCCCGCCGCGCTCGGTGTGGTTTTGACGGCGATTACTTTACCGGTTGTTTTGGTGGGTAAGCATCTGTTAGAAAAGATGTCGGAAAACGTGGAGGTTTAGTATGACGAAATTGAAATTCAAAAAGACTCCCGTTAGCGTAAAAATTATCTACATATGCTTTTTCGTAATTTTCACGTTTTTTGCCGTTTTGTATTTATATCCGCTACTTTGGGCGATATTGAACTCTTTCAAGACAATGAAGGAATATTCCACGGATAGTTTGTCGTTTCCTGAAAATTGGCTGTTTAGACATTATCTCGAAGTATTTACCGAATTTCAGGCGGTACCTCTTTCAGGCGGCGAGCCGTTTAAATATCTCGATATGCTTTTAAATTCCTTGTGGATTTTGGTTGTCAACGTATTCGTAAACGTTGTGTCTAGCGCATTGCTTGCGTACGCTTTGGCAAGATTCCGCTTTCCTGGCAGTAAGTTTTTATACGCAGTGGTTATTTTTGCAAATACCATTCCTATCATTGGCGCTGGCCCTGCGCAGTATAAACTGGCGATGTCGTTGAATATGATCAACAATCCTTCTACGATTTGGCTAATGTGGGCTGGGGGGTTCGATTTTGCCTTTATCGTGCTTTACGGTTACTTTAAGGGTGTTAGTCGCTCTTATTCGGAGTCTGCGAAGATAGATGGTGCAAATAACTGGACGATCTTTATCAAGGTTATTTTGCCGCAGGTGACACCTTGTATCGTTGCAATTGCCATTACGCAAGCGACGGGGGTATGGAATAACTATTCGATCTCTATGCTCTATTTGCGTGATTATCCAAATCTTGCTTACGGTATGTATTTGTTTAAAGACAGTAGTTTCTTAGTAAAGGATTCCATGCCCATCTATTTTGCGGCGGCGGTCATTTCCTGTATCCCCATTATCATTGTGTATACTTGTTCGCAAAACTTAATTTTAAACAATATGACAACGGGTGGATTAAAGGGTTGATTTTTGCTATTAAATATTATCACGTTGAGGAGGAGAAATAATGAAAAAACTTTGGATAACATTCTTGATTTGTATGTCCTTTGTTTGTATAGCTTTTGCGGCGTCGTGCGATAAAGCGAAGCTTACTTTCAACGAAGGGTATTTGGAAGAGGTTGTCTTAGGCGAGCCGATTATGCTCGACGAATACATCGATCCGTCTTTGACGGATGATTATACGGCGATTTTGACCTGCGACGAAACTGGTCAAGAGCGCGATTTGAAAGAACTTGTACAATGGACGACGGATAAACCTGGTACGTATACGTTGACGTATACGGTAAAATCGGGGGAATATAAAGGTACGATCAGCACGAAGATCGAAGTGGTGGTTTCCAAGGCGACTTGGAAATATTCCACGCCGATGCTCAATTACCGCGCGGGTGATACGATGAGTATGAACGTTTTCAAGCGTCAGTTGAACATCGCCGTGAATTCCTATTACGATTATGAGTTTTACGTGGAAAAAGTAGTGTATAACGGCAAGACGGAGCAACTGCGCGGCGAAACCGCTTATACCTTCCCCGAATATGGCGAATTTACCTTTACGTTCTGCGTGGAAACGAAGGACGGGCAGTTACTCTCTGCGGAGCATAAGATGAACGTTCGCAAGGAACAAGTTCTTGCGGAGGGCGCAGAAGATTGGATGGAGGAAAATAATATTTCCGTAGATGCCGATGGCTATACGTACATATCTCCCGAAGGCTACGTCGAATTAGACGCAGGCTATATCAACGGTTCGTATTTCAAAGATTACGTTCCCTATCTTGCCTTCAACGGTGAAGACGGCGGTGACGGCTATGGCGCGAATACCTATGTGACGGTGGATTTTACGGGTAAAAATCTTCCCCAGGTTGCGTTCTTCTGCGATGAAGTAAAGCCTAGCTACTGCGACGGCGGAAAAGGTATACTCTTCTTTAACGGTTTTGCGTACGGCAGAACGAACGTAGAGCCGCAAATCAGCCGTATGGTTATTTTTGGGCCGAACAAGGTGAGCTACGGCGAATTGGACAACAAGGGACGTTTTGTAGCGATTGGTTCTGCTACGGATCCTTGCCCTGCAAGCTGGAACAGCTTGGATGAAAACTGTCAGTACAGATATATCATTGGTATTGAAGACGCGAAGGCGACGTCGATGAAGGCGCGTATTCTATTGATCAACTTGACGACCAGTGAAAGAGTGTGGGATTTTACGCAAAAACTGAGCGGATATACGGTGACGAAATGTTCTCTGAATCCCTGTCCGCATACGAATGGCGGTTGTTCAGAACCGCTTAACTTAGATGACAGCTATTATAAGGGAAGTATTGTTTTGTACGGGATGTACGGTCATGACGCGACGTTTGATAAGGTATATATGCCTGTAACGGATGTTGCTGATATTTATGATCTTGACCAAGCCGCAGAATTCAAAGAAGACTATAAGAAGAGTTATAATTTGGGTGATACGGCAAATATAGCGGATTATATCACGATTCCTGCGACGGATTACGAGTTCCGAGTAACTGCTCCCGACGGGTTGCCTGTAGCCATCGACGCTGACGGCAACTTTACGTATAGCAAGAGTGGCGCATATAGATTGTACTATGCGCCCAGTGACGTGAATATCCGCCCGAGTTCGATCACCGTAAGGGTTATGTACGATCTCGATAATCCTTTTGAAGCGGATTACTTTGAAACGCAAGGGGTGATCAATCCATTTGAAGGCAGTATACTTGCAGTGTCGAACACAAATATGAATTTCGTTGCGGAAGGTGAACGGAGCATCAAGTATTATGCGGTAAATGCAACGGATGACTTCAACGTATTTGTTTCCAAGGAGTTTACCGATTTCGTATATCTTTCCAGATGGGCGCAGGGTATATCCTTTGATGTTTATAGCGAAGATGCGCTTAGCTTCCGCTTGAAAACGCTGACGGATGATCCTAAGAACAATGCTTATCTCCGTGAAGACTATACGGGCGAAATTCCAGCGGAAACGTGGACGACAGTGACTTTGTCGCGTGCATTGATGATGAAGAATTTCGAAACGTATAAGTCTAAGCCCTACTCGATTGCGTTGGCGTTAGAGAAAACGGGTGGGTTTGGTACACAGGATTGCATATACATCGATAATATTCGGCTGATCATAGACGGTGAGGGCACGGTGGCAAGCGAAGCACAGACGTTTATGACGGTGAACGGAATAACGGGCTACGCTTACGATTCCATCAATGCGGATTTGAGCGTGGCTTTGAAGGCGGGCTATTATCAAGGCAGACCTGAGTACGACTCAGTGCAAATGAGCGATGACGACGTTCCTTATCTTGCATACAACGGCGACTACGGTGCAGGCAATTACGTTGTGGTGGACTTTACGGGTAAGAACGTACCACAGTTCTGTTTCTTTGCAAAAGAAGTGACCTCGTCGCTTTTAGACGGCAAGGCAGGTATATACGTGCATACGGGTATATCTAAGGAAAATGGCGATTATAACGACAGCAACGATGCTGGCCGTGTCACCTTCTTTGGAGCGAATAAGATTGAACACGCCCACATTAATAACCAAGGGCGTCTTAGGGTATACGGGGTAGGAGTTAATTCTGATCCTAATCCTTCGCCGCTTTCTATCAACGGTTTGGTGGACGGTGTACATTATAGATATGTAGCTGGCATCAAGAGTGCGAAAATCGGCGAGCTGGTAATAGAGTTGCTTTTAATCAACTTGGATACGAATACGGAAGTGGTACGTTATGAAACGACGCTAAATGGTGCTTGGATTACGGCAGACTATATCAGCGGCAATATCGTAATGTACGGCAGATATAACGTCGCTATTACGCTGGATAAAATCTATGCGGTATATGAAAACGTAAGCGATATCTATGCAATCGACAAGGTATCCGAAGTGCTTGGCGCGTAAAAGGAGGAAAAACGATGAAGAAAAAACTTATAGCAATGTGTTTAGCCGTCGTTTCCGCTTGCAGTTTAGCGTTCGGTGGCTGCGGTGAAATTCCTGACGCTCCCGACTATTCGAATTCTATCCTGCAATATGATTTTTACGGCTATTCTGCGTGTATTGACGGTTGGACAATCGACGGCGTAGGATATGACGTAGAGGAGGATTATCTCTCGGTAGAGCGCATTAAAGAATACAAAGACGCGGGAATGACCATTTACTTTCCGCAAGCAGGCGCATTGGTGACGGATTCTACCGTACAAGATTTTGAAAATAGCACCGTAAAAAGAGCGTTGGATTATTCCTTAGAAGCGGGGATTGATAAGGTAATCCTTATGGATACTCGAATTCAAGCGCTTTCTAAGCCGAGCTTTGGGACGGAAAAGCAGGTTAAAGAAAAGGTTAATAACGGCACGATACTAGATGAAGCGGGGCTGATCGGCGAGGGCAAGCGGTTTAAAACCGAAGCGGATTTGGACGCATATATAGCGGCCTGTATGGAGCCCTATAAAAATCATGAAGCGTTTTACGGGATTATGCTTGGCGACGAGCCTTATTTCTACCACGCGGAAAACTATGGGCAGGTGTATCGTTCTATCAAGCGCGTTTGTCCTGAAGCGTATATTCAGTATAATCTGCATCCAATTTCTTCGACAGAGCAAGAAGAAAATCGTAAAATATACTTCACCGGGGTGAAAAACGAAGAAGGATTGACGCAGAATGAGAAGATGATTCAGGCATATGAGCAATACATACGCTTATTCCTGGACGCAACGGGCGCAGAATATATTCAATACGACCAGTATCCGTTTAGACGTGCAGATTCAGTGGATTTGTATTACATTCTCGGTTTACAGGTTGTGTCGAAGTTGGCGCAGGAATACGGCGTAGAGTTTTATTTTGTCACACAAACATACGGGCAGACGGACAATATAACAAATCCCAGAATGCTCACGCAAGAAGATTTGTATTGGCTTAATAATATGCTTGTGGGTTTTGGTATCAAGCAGATATCTTACTTCACCTATTTTACTAAGGCGGACAATAACACAGAGCATTTCATTGATGGAAATTCGTTCCTTACTTGGAAAGGCGAAAAGACGGACATCTATCACTGGATGAAACAAATCATGGCGGAAGAGCAGAGGCTTGCGCCGACAATTTTGAATTTTGACTATCGCAGTAGCAAAATTTTTAGATTGGAAATGACGAATTTCGACTGTACCTATGCAATGCGTACCATAGAAACGCCGAGCTTCGTGGCATTGAAGAACGTTAACGTCAACAAAGAAGTAGCGTTGGTGACCGAGCTGTACGATGATGAAAAGCAAAATTATATGTATATGGTGCAGAACGTAATCGACTCTACCAAAAAGGGAAGCAAAGCATATCAGACGACGGTGCTTACCTTTGACAAGGCGTATAAGTATGCAGTGCTTTACGTAAAGGGCGAAAGAACGCTTGTGAAGTTGGATAAGGGAACGCTTACGCTAAAGCATAAACCGGGCGAAGCGACCTACGTAATACCTTATTAACGGTGGACGTTTCTTTGGCTGGAAAAGGCTTAGAAAATCATAAAAAACAATGAAAATCTTCAAGGGAGGAAAAATATGAAGAAAAATCTTAAATTACTCTTAGCGGCTTTGATTTCACTTGGCTTGATGGGGGTTGCATCGGCTTGCGACTTTATTATTCCTGACACTTCGTCGGATAGCGGTTTGCAATCGGAATCTCCTGCGGTAGAGTATACAGTTACCTTTGTGGCAGACGGCGTAACGGTTGATACGGTCACCTATACGGAAGGAGCGGAAAGTATTACCGAACCTGCAGTTCCTGCAAAGGAGCATTACACGGGTGCATGGGAAGCTTATACGCTTGATGGCAATGTGACTGTAAACGCAGTTTACACCTTGATGGAATACACAGTCACCTTTGTAGCGGACGGCAAAACAGTGGCAGTAGAAAACTATACGATTGAAGATACGGAAATTACACAACCTACTGCGCCTGCGAAGGATCATTATACGGTGGCTTGGGAAGCGTACGAGCTCACTGGCGGCAACGTGACCGTAAATGCAGTGTATACAGCAATCGAATATACTGTGACTTTCGTTGTGGAAGGTACAACGGTAGGCACGCAAACGTACACGGTCGAAGATGAAACGATTACCGAACCAGCAGTTTCCGCAAAGGATCATTACGCAGGTGCTTGGGAAACGTATGCTCTTGACGGTGGAAATAAGACAGTTAACGCAGTATATACGCCGATCGAATATAAGATAACGTTCGTTGCGGACGGCACGACGGTAAAAGAAGTTTCTTATACGGTGGAAACCGAATCGATCGAAGCACCCGCAGTTCCCGAAAAAACGGGTTATAAAGGTACGTGGGCAGCGTATGAGCTTGACGGTGGCGACAAGACGGTCAACGCAAGCTATGAGGCCAATACATATCAAATCACTTATGACGCAAAGGGCGGCAGTGTTGAAATCGAAAACCAGGAAGTCATCTACGGCGAAGCATATACGCTTGCAACGGCGACTGCATCCAAGTTTTATCAAGAGTTCCTCGGTTGGGTTGACGAGAACGGTAATTATGTGGTATCGGGTGAAGCGTGGACAATCACTTCTGACGTAACCTTGACGGCAAAATATAGTAACGTTATCACGTTTGATTCGATGACGGAAGTTCCCTCGTATTTCCAGAACGGCGGCAGAGCGACTCTTTCGATTGTGGATGGAAACGGTGGCAAGGTGTTGCAGGCAACGTCGGAAAACAACGATCAAGGCAACGTACGTATTATGATGACGGTTGCTGACCTTGCGCAATTCTTTGAAGATCCTTCCGTGCAGTATATGGCGTTTGACTTAAAGCTTCCCGAAGGCGCGACGACTCCTGTAAGCAGTATTATGTATCACAATCTTGAGCAGACGAATTATACGTCGTACGAAACGGGTGACCCGAGTAAATCGGGTAGCCAATTTGATACTACGCCTACGGACGCATTTAAGAGCTATTATTTGCCGAGATCTGTATACGAGGCATGGGTAGCGAACGGCAAAACGGAAGCTCGTATTTTGAACGTGCAAGCTGGCATTACGCAAGGGGCAAGCTATTGGGTGGATAATTTCCGTCCTGTTACCGAAGTGGACTACACGGCAGATTTATTTAGCTTTGAAACGGGCTCTTTGAGAAAGAATATGGATGACGGTCCTGGATTCTGTACGCCCAATTACAATCAGTTCCATTTCAAGATTACGGGCGCTGACGCATCGACGGCGAAGTTTACCAACGAAATCGTATCTGACGGTATGCGCGCGATACAGTTTACTAAGAAATCGGGTGAAAGTGTCATGATGTTTAACCCGAACTCGGATCCCTCAATGGAAGTTGGGATGCGCGAAGCTGGCTACGTTTCCTTTGATTTGTACGTACCCGAAGGCTCGGACGCGAAAATCAAGCATCATAATCAAGCGTGGTACGGGGCATTAAAGCAGGGCTGGAACACCATTTATGAAAAAGTTGACGCAACGAACAATGAGCTTATAAGATTTGTCGATACGACTGCAAGCACGTACGTGATTGATAACTTCCGCCTTTTGACAGAAGACGAATACAACGCAGCGAAGTTTGGCTTTGAAGCAGGCGGCGTACTTCGTGATAACAATGCGAACGATGATACGGCGAGTGGTTGGACGTACTATTACGCTGGCTGGGATAAGGCAAACAACAAAGCTTCCATCCAGGTGACGGAAGGTGACTCTTTGGCGGTGCTTTCCAACGTACGCTTTGCTACGGAACAGGTGCACGGAGGCGACTATTCGTTGGCGTTCGATAAGAAAGCGGGCTGGATGGACTTGAAGATGGCGAGTGAATCCGAAATGTATGAGTTGTTGAAGGGCGGCTTTACGTTCTGGATTTACAGCACGACGGCGCTCAACGGTACGAGCAGTACTCAAATTGCCAATGGTTATGAAGGAAAGCTTCACGGCGGTGAGGGTATAGATATTGAAGCGAATACCTGGACGAAAATTACGATAATGCCTGATGATATCAAGAGCGCGAGTCGTTTCTTGACGCTCACTGGAAGTACGGAGGGTACGATATATATCGACGATTTTCAGGCGTTGTCTGAAACGGATGCGGAATAATGAATTAAAAAGGGTCGCAAGGCAATCGTCGCAAAAAATGCGGCGATTGCTGATTGCGGTATAAAGGGAAACGATAATGATTAAAAAACAGGAAAACGAAATAATGGAAAAGAAGCCTTACGTTTCGATTTGGCTGGAAAAGATTAGCTTTGATGGGGAAGACATTGTAACGACGTCCGATCCGCAAAAGGATAACGATTTTACGCAGGACGACATATTTTGATTGAGAAAGGAGTAACGGCAAGATGAAGAAAAAAACACAAAAAGCGCTACTTTCTGCATTGATCGTTGCATCTGCGGCAACATTGGCGGCGGCAACGGTGCTGTCTGCAAAGATCGCTGTAGCGGAAGTGGCGGGTACGACGCGTTTTGAAATGGTGGAAGGTGCATCCATTCGTTATAGCGAGCCTTTGGGTTTGCGCTTTATCGCAGAGCTTGGTGAGCAGGAATATGCCGATCTTACAACGCCTGAAAACGGCGTGACGAAGAAGATGGGCATGTATATTATGCCTTGGGAGTCTATTTCGGAAAATGACGTAATTACGACGACGGATTACGCAAGCATAGAAAAACTTGATTACGTTTTCTATTCTAGCGATGGCTCGGTGGATGAAAAAATCTACGAATATGAAGCTGAAAACGGTGAAACGTATTATCGTGCGAACGGCGTTATCTCTAATCTAAAACTGCACAATTATGCCAAAGAGTTCGTAGGTATCGGTTATATTGCGGAAACGGAAAACGGAGTAACGACGTATACGTATACGGATATTTGCAAGGAAGGTAACGTGCGTAGCTCGGCGTACATAGCAATTGAGGCGCACGCCGACACGAAATATGCTCAAAGCACGAATGCACTTTCGGCATTTGAGAAATATATTGACGGCGCGCAGTTGTATACTACCTGGGGCGTGACGGAAAAAGCAGGTGACAACGGCGTAAAAACCTATCAATATAATAGCAAAACGTATAATTCTTTAACCGAAGTCAAAGCTGCAATCACGGATTACGCATATTCGCTGAAGCTTGACAGATCGGTTAAGTACATAAAAGAGAAAGGTACAGCGCAGCTTAATGCAACGATTAAGGATACGACCCATGACGTTGTTTTTAACGGCGCACACGCGGTGTACAGCTCATCGAACGAGAACGTTGTTAAGGTAGATAAAACGGGTAAGCTGACGTGGGTAAAAAACGGTACGGCGACGATCACTGCGGAATTTGCAGGGGCTAAAATGACCTGCGAAGTAGTTTCGGGTGTAATCGACTTCAACGACGGCAAATTGCCTTCGTATATCCAAAACGGCGGTAGAGCGTCGCTTTCGGTTGTAGACGGAAATGGCGGTAAGGTATTACAAGCAACATCGGAAAACAACGATCAAGGCAACGTACGTATTATGATGCCGCTTACGCACCTTGGGGCGTTTTTTGAAGATGAAAGCGTAGAATATTTGGCTTTCGACTTAAAGCTTCCCGAAGGCGCAACGACCCCTGTAAGTAGCATTATGTATCACTCTGTCGATCAGACCAGCTGGACGTCATACGAAACGGGTGACCCGAGTAAATCGGGTAGCCAATTTGATACTACGCCTACGGACGCATTTAAGAGCTATTATTTGCCGAGATCTGTATACGAAGCATGGGTGGCGAATGGAAAGACGGAAGCTCGTATTTTGAACGTGCAAGCAGGCATTACGCAAGGCGCAAGCTATTGGATTGATAATATTCGCGCAGTAACCGCTGATGATTACACGGCGGATTTGTATAGCTTTGAAACTGGTTCTTTGAGAAACATGACTACGGCGATTGGATACTGCCAGCCGAATTATAATCAATTCCATTTCCAAATTACGTGCGTTGACGCATCGACGGCGAAGTTTACGGGCGAGATCGTATCCGATGGTATGCGTGCAATACAGTTTACTAAGCAAGCGGGCGAAAGTATAATCATGTTCAACGGAAACTCTGATCCTTCCATGGAAGTTGGGATGCGCGAAGCGGGTTATGTTTCCTTTGATTTGTACGTACCTGAAGGCTCGGATGCGAAAATTAAGAAAAACGGTCAAGCGTGGTATGGTGCATTAAAGCAGGGCTGGAACACCATTTACGAAAAAGTAGATGCAACGAATAATGAGCTTATAAGATTTGTCGATACGACGGCAAGCACGTACGTAATTGATAATTTCCGCCTTTTGACGGAAGCAGAATATAACGAAGCAATGTTTGGTTTCGAAGCAGGTGGCGTACTCCGTGATAACAACGCTAACGATGCTACGGTTGCCGGCTGGACGTATTACTACGCAGGTGCGGATAAGGCGAATAATGCAGCTTCGATTCAAGTGACGGAAGGTAGCTCTTTGGCTGTGCTTTCCAACGTGCGTTTTGCTACTGAACAGGTACACGGTGGAGACTATTCGTTAGCGTTCGATAAGAAGTCGGGCTGGATGGACTTGAAGATGGTTAGCAATTCAACAATGTATGCGTTGTTGAAAGACGGCTTTACGTTCTGGATTTACAGCACGACGGCGCTCAACGGTACGAGTAGTACTCAAATTGTCAATGGTTATGAAGGGAAACTCAACGGCGGTACGGGCATAGATGTTGAGGCGAACACTTGGACGAAGATCACGGTAATGGCTGACGATATCAAAGCGGCTTCTCGTTTCTTGACCTTGACAGGGGGTACGGCAGGTACGATCTATATCGATGATTTCCAACCCATTAAAATGAGCAATATAACCTATGATACAGGCGATCTCGGTACGGTGGCGCAGGCGACGCAATCGGTTGTGGTCGGCGATGCATATACGCTGGCAACGCCTACGGCATATCGCGATTTCCTTGGTTGGTACAACGGTGACGAGCTTGTGCCTACGTCTGGAACTTGGAATATTGACGGCGACGTTACCTTGACGGCGCGCTATGCGGATACGTTGTCCTTTGACGATGGCGTACTGCCTACGTATATGACCAAGGCAGGATCTACCGAATCTCTTTCCATCGTTGAATTGGACGGCAATAAGGTATTGCAGATCAAGTCGACGGCAACTACCAACAATCCTATCATGAACGTTCCTATCGAATTCTTGGCTTCCTTCTTTGAAGGTACGGACGTGGCGCACATCGCGTTTGACGCCAAGACGGGTTTGTCGAAAATAGGTAACTTCCGTCGTTCTACAATGAGATCTTCGGGCTGGGGCTATGAGCCGTATGAAAACGATAACGGCTTTAACGGTATCGACACCACCTATAAGACCTTCTTCTTCACAAGAGCGGACTATGATTATTGGGTAGCAAACAATAAAACAGTGGATGCCTTTATCTTTGCGCAGGGCGTGAATAATGGCGACAGCATTTACGTGGATAACATTAGACCTGCAACGCAGGAAGAATACGAGCTGATGATGTACAGCTTCGGTAGCGGTGGCGTTCGTCAGTACTCGGATAGGGAATTGTTCTTCTATTCGCCGTTGACCACGGTTGCAGATCGAACGTTTGGTATGCTTTTAGACGAAGGTAAGGCATTTACCAACATTGGCTACGTAGAAAATGGTACGGATGGCAACCGCGCGTTCCAGTTTACGAAAGTAGCAGGCAACGTACAGCTCAACTTCCCTTCGGATAAAAAGGGTTACACCACGATTGTAACCAAGACGGGCTATTATGCAGTAGATATTTATATCCCTGCAAATTCCGACGCTACGTTTACTTATCATACGACGGAGTGGTCGGGCGTAACGCCTATGAAGGGCGCATGGACGACCTTCTACGCAAAAGGAAACAACGTTGTACAATGGACGGATACGACGGGCGGTACGTATCTGGTGGACAATATCCGTTCGATTCCCCAAGAAGAGTATGAAAATGCGTTGCCCGAGCCTGAACCTGTTTACAATTGGCATAATGCGGAGGTCGGCGAAACGGATGAAAACGGCGTAATTAACGGCATTACATTTAATGCAAGCACGCATACGAACACATCTTCGACTATTTTGCCACAACCCACCGATACGGAAGATATGTCCTATTACCATTTCGGCGGCGACTACGGCTTGGATGATTTCCTTGTGTTCGATTTCACTGGCAACAATATGCCGATTTTGTCCTTCTTCAATACGGAAATTGGCAACACGATATATAACCATGCGGAAAACGCAGATGTAAAGGGTTGGATTGTTGCGAACGGGGTAACCAATAGCGACGGTACGCCGCATAGCGGCTGGTCGGGCGCATACGCAAACCGTATTAACTTAATAGGGCCGTATAAGATTTCTTATAAGTTTGACGATAACGGCTCGGGTACGGCAACGCTTTCGCAAGTGAGAGCGGCGGTTGGTTCGAGCTCTTTGGTTACAATGGCGAAGCTGAACGGTTCTACGGACGAATACCGTATGATAGTCGGCTGGGTGGAACATGCTACAAAGACCAACGCTATGAGTTTGCGTGTGGTTGCATGGAATTTGACGACGGAAGAACTCATTGTTGATTTCACGGAGGGAGAAGTTCCTAAGGCGGATTGGACGGGAGATATCGCTCTGTATGGGCATTTCGGAAGAACGACGACCGTTGACAAGCTGTATCCCGTCGTAGAGGGCTTGGATAATGCGCTTGCGTTGTATACGCCTACTACGGTAAGATATAATACTACGTGGGACGGCGATGACCTGATCTTGAACGCAAGCTCGTATGAAGGTACGATTGTTGCGCCTACGTCCGCAGATATGTCCTATATCGCTTTTAACGGCACGTACGGCATGAACGATTTCGTTGTATTCGATTTCACGGGCGATAATATGCCTTTCGTTTCCTTCTTCAATAATCAGGTGACGAATACGGTATTTAACGCTGCGGTGGATACGAGTGTAAAAGGCTGGGTAATTGTAAATGGCTTACGGCAAAACGCTACGACGATTTGGGGAAGCGGCACCATCAATGAGAAGCGTTTATTGGCTGTTGGACCGAATAAGATTAAAGATGTCACTAGTAATGATGGAAATACGCGTGCTTCTTTTGGTACTCTTGAAGCCCCCAATATTCTCAGTATCGGACAACTGCAGGAAGTGACCGACACCTATCGCGCGATTATCGGCTGGACGACCAGTGAAAGGTCGGATAAGCAGTATATTCAAATCGGCGTTATCAATATGATAACGGGCGAAGTAATATACAAAACGACACAGGATTTTGAAGTATGGACGACGGAATACACCGAAGGCAGTATCGCTTTGCACGGTCAGTTTGGTAAAGAGACGGTGCTCGATAAGGTCATCGGCGTGGAAGAAAACACTACACTTGACGCGTTGCTTGAAAAATATGCTACGAAGGATAGCGATTATTCGGATGAAGAAGCTGTCACGCTCGACCGTTACGGCTACGCAAGCCTTTCCAACGGTCAGTGGCAAATTGACGGTGTTAATAAGGTTGAAAATCCTACCGATTGGAGAGACGCTACCAATCTCAACAGCGATGGGAAGAACCAGTATCAAGTGTATAAAGAAGCAGGTTTCAATATCGTGCTTGCGCAGGATATGATCAATCCTGACGTAGACGCGGCAACGTGGGAGGCGGAAGGCAAGAAATATATGGACTATGCGCATGAAGCAGGGTTGAAAGTAATCTTGACCGATTGGCATTTCCAAATTCTTTCCAAGCCTATCACGATAGCCAGCGGCGGCGTTGTTCAGATATCCCATGAAACGTATAAGCCTTGGATTATTGCAACGGATGCGTCGGCGACGACGGGGCTTGCGAAGGATTACTTGGATGCATTGGCAGCAGCCGGGCTTACTGCAGATACGACGAGATTTGCAAGCAGGGACGCGTTGGATAACTACGTCAGAGAGCAACTCGCTATGTATAAGGATCATTCAGCATTTTACGGCGTAATGCTCGCCGACGAGCCTTCCTATCATAACGCATACTGTTACAGCGAAATCTATAAATCGATTAAGCGCGTTATGCCCGAATGTTACGTACAGTACAACCTGCTTCCTATGGAATCGGATACTGTCGCGATAGAAAGATATTATACCGGAGTAGCGAACGAGTCGGCAACCAGCGCGCAGATCGAAGCGGCGTATAAACAATATGTGGAACTCTTCCTCGATGCGATGGGTACGGATTATATCCAGTATGACGATTATCCCTTCAAGTCGGCTACGGATGGTATGTGGTTCTGGGAAACGACTACGCCGTATATTGATACTACCTCTTTGCGCAATATCCAGCTTGTAGCGGAGATTGCAAAGGAACGCGGTCTTTCCGTGAAGGTGGTAACGCAGTCCAGCTTGATGAGAAAAGGCGGATCTGACGGCGACGTGCTTATCCGTCAGATTACGGAAAACGATGCGCGTTGGCTCAACAACTATTTGATGGGCTTCGGGGTAAAGCAGATCAATTACTTCACTTATTGGACGAAGTATGCGAATAGCACTACAGGCGAATATTTCGAGGACGGCGGTTCATTTGTCAACCGTGACGGTACGACGACGGCGGTGTATGACTTCATGAAGACGATTATGGCGAACAATACGGCGTTTGCGCCTACGATTAGCCATTTTGATTACAATGCAAGTAAGGTGGTCGGCTCGAATAACGGTAGCCAGAACAACGACCATATTACTTGGTCGAGCAGTTTGACGGCGGATACTTCGTTCCGTTTGCTTACAAGCGTAACGACAAATCTTGAATACACGCTTGTAACGGAGTTGTACGATAAAGAAAACTATAACTATATGTATATGGTTATGAACACCATTGATCCGAATGAAGGCGGTACGCAATCTGTTACGGTAACCTTTGCCGATACGATTGATACGATCTACGTATATGATCAGACTGGTACAAGAACGGCTGTAACGCTTACGAACAACACGTATACCGTGACGCTTACGGCAGGTCAAGCGGTTTATCTGTTGCCGTACTAAGGACTAAAAACAAGGTGCGCCGAGAAATTTTATTAAAATATTTCTCGGCGTGTCGTCGTATAATTAAAGATAAAGTTTCTTGAAAAATAGGAAGCAATTTTAACGAAAAGTATTAAGAAAGGACATAATAAGAAATGAAAGAGTACTTATTGCCTACGAGAGTTGTAGGCGGTGCTAAAATCGAGAATGAGGATACGCTTTTCCGCTCAAAGGGCTTGTATGCTACAATTAATTATAGTGTAGAGGATAGAAAAAATTACTTAAAAATGGAGGGCGTAGGGTCGTTTATCATCTTGGATTTTGGCAAGGAAATGAATGGCGGGATACGTATGATTACCAATTTTATACGTCAAGACAGTTGTAGAATACGCATTCGTTTCGGGGAAAGCTTGGGTGAGGTGAACGCAAATATTAAAGAAAAAAACGCCAGCAACGTTCACGGTCCACGCGATTTCGAAACGCTGATCTGCTCGTATGCCGACGTTACGATGGGGCAAACGGGCTTCCGTTTTGTGCGTATCGATATTTTGGAAGAAAAATATATCTACTTCAAAAATATCTTTTGCGTAAACAATATCTTTTCTAAAAAAGCGATTTACACCTATCAAGGTGCCGATAAGAGAATTGCTGAAATCTTTGCGGTGGCAAAGCGTACGGTGGATTTGTGTGCCGCGGAAGGCTACGTTTGGGATGGGGTTAAGCGCGATAGATTGTTATGGGTAGGTGACTTAGCCCCCGAAGTTATGGCGTTGACTTCTATCTACGGTAGATTGTATGTTGTAGAACGGTCTTTGGATTTAGCGAAAAAATTAGCACCCTCGCCTAAATTTATGAACGATATTTACACCTATTCTATGTGGTGGATAATTATTCTTGCTGATTATTATAAGGAATTTGTTTGTAAGGAATACGTAAAAAAACACATACCTTATTTGGTGGAATTGCTGGATCTATTAGATGGCTTGGTAGACGAAAAGGGCGATTTGAACAGAGAAATCAGATACTTGGTGGATTGGCCCACGAAGGATTCTGTAGATGAACTGGTCGGCGTTCGCGTGATCTTCCTGATGGCGATTAATGGTGCGGCATATCTGTTAAACGCATTCGGTTTATCTACGGACAAAGTAATGCGGATCAAAGAAAAATTGTTAAAGCGAGACTTGATTGTACTGGAGAAAAAACAGGTAATTGCCTTGAAATATTTTGCTACGGGTCAGCTTACGGACGAAGAATATAACAAGTTGATTGATGGTGGTGTAAAGGGCTTCTCTACCTTTATGAGTTATTATATTTTATCGGCAATCGCTTCACGTGATGAAAAGCTCGCAATCGAGCTGATGAAAGAATATTATGGTGCGATGCTCGATAGAGGTGCAACGACGTTCTGGGAAGATTTCAATATAGATTGGCTGGAGGGATCTGGGCGTATTGATGAGTTCGACGATACTAAGAAAGATCTTCACGGGGATTACGGCGCACACTGCTATGTGGGATTTAGACATAGTCTTTGCCACGGCTGGTCGGCGGGGGTAGTGAAGTTTATAAAGGAACATTGCCGTAATTAAGTTTTAATAGCAAAGGAGAAAAATATGGGGAAGCTCGGTAAATACTTTGGTGTAATGCTGGATATGTCTAGAAATGCCGTAATGAAACCGCAACAGGTAAAGATATTTGCTTCGCTTATACGAAAAATGGGCTATAATATGTTACAGCTTTATACGGAAGATACGTATGAGGTTGATAACGAACCGTATTTTGGTTATATGCGTGGCAGGTATACGCAAGAAGAATTAAAAGATATCGTATCCTATTGTGAAAGTATTGGCGTTGAAGTGATACCTTGCATTCAGACTTTGGCGCATTTAGCGCAGATTTTCCGTTGGAAACCGTATAGCGGAATCAATGATTTTGCGGATATTTTGTTGGTGGGAGAAGACCGCACGTATGAATTGATTGAAAATATGTTCAAGACGTTGCGCAAGTGCTTTTTCTCGCACTATGTGCATATCGGTATGGACGAAGCGCATATGTTGGGATTGGGAAAATATCTTGAAAAACACGGGATTGAAAACCGTTTTGAGATTTTGCAAAAGCACCTTTCCCGCGTAGTGGAAATTGCAAAAAAATATGATTTTAAGCCGATTATGTGGTCGGATATGTTTTTTCGCTTAGCTAACAATGGGGAATATTATCCCAAAGATCCAATTTTCTCGAAAGAAGTTGCACAGATGCTGCCTCCAAATTTGGGATTGGTGTATTGGGACTATTACCATACGGAAAAAGAATATATGGCAAAGATGATGCGCGCGCACCTGCAATCGGGAAACGACACTTGGTTTGCAGGTGGGGCATGGACATGGACGGGTTTTGCAAGCGGTAATAAATATACCTTGGAAACGATGTTGCCCGCGATGGAAGCAGCTACGGAATGTGGCGTGAAAAATATTTTCTTAACGCTTTGGGGAGATAACGGTAAAGAGTGCTCTTTTTATTCGGTATTACCTTCTCTGTTTACTATCAAAAAAGCATACGACGGAGTGGTGGATGAGAATGCCATAAAAGAAGAATTTAAGGAAATTGTTGGTGTAGATTACGACGCAATGATGGCGCTGGATATCCCGAATTACGTGGGCGGTGATGCGGATTGCAAAAAAAATATCTCCAAACGTATGTTATATAGCGATCCGTTTGTGGGAGTATTAGACACTACGGTAAAGGCGGGGTGCGTTGCTGAATATAAAGCGCACGCAAAGCATTTGCGCGGATATGCAGTGGGACAATACGCATATTTGTTTGAAAGCGCAGCGGCGTTGTGTGATTTCTTGTCTGTAAAATATGATCTCGGCAAGCGGACTCGTGAAGCGTATAAAAACAAAAATACCGATACCATGTCTGCGTTGATTGAAGATTATAAAAAAGCGGAAGCCAATTTAGACATATTTTATGAGTCCTTTCGAAAGCTTTGGCTTGCGGAAAATAAGCCACAGGGTTTTGAAGTACATGACATTCGTTTAGGTGGGTTGAAACAGCGTCTTGTTCATTGTCGCAGACGCCTTACCGAATACGTAAACGAAGAAATTGAAAATATTCCTGAATTGGAAGAAGAATTGTTGGATTATTTCGGTAACGGAAAGGAATATAGCGAAGAGGTAGGGGCTGCATGTCTTACGTGGTGGCGTTCGGCTCTCGTGCATTTGATGTAAAAGTGCTAATTTAATGTCGTTTATGCGCCAACTAAGCAATTTTGAAGATATGATGCACGGATGACGAATATAGATTAGAGCCGAAAAGCAGTAGGTTGGAAATAGGAGAAGAAGACGTGGCGCAGAAATTTGGCGAATACAATTTGGATATTTACATGAAACCCTTATGGGACGGTGACATTGTGTATAACGAAACGTTGATGTTTGTAGGGGAAGAGGACTGCGCACCGCTGTTATATCCAGTAGTAGAGATTATTTCGGTAAGGTCATACGATTCAACAAAAGAATATGTTTGTGGGGTGGATTATGAGTATAATGCAAAGAGAAACTGTATTGTATTGAAAGAGGGTACATCGATGCCGTATATCCCGCTTGATGAATATTATCTTTCTAATCCTCGTCCAGGCGTATCGTTTCCCTGTACGTTGCAAGGAAAACCGTATATTTCATTTCGTGAAGGGAACTATTTTTCCTCTAAGCAGGTTGCGGTGACTTATCGTCATACAGGACAAAAGAATTTGCCGATACCCAAATCCCAAAAAGAAGCGTTTGTGGGCGTAATTGATAAAATGCGAAAAAACCAAGCGCCCAAAATTCTTTTTTATGGCGATTCAATTACTGTAGGAGCTAATTCCAGCGGGTTTGTTAATTATGCACCATATGCAGATATTTGGGCGAAAATGGTGTTTGACAGTATAACCAAGAAGTACGCTTGTACCAATGCGGAATACGTTAACACAGCAGTGGGCGGATGGAGTTCCCAGGACGGAATAAACGCTCTGGATACCTCTGTGATTGCGCACGCGCCCGACGCGGTATTTCTTGCGTTTGGGATGAACGACGTGAGCTTGACCCCGAAACAGCATCTCGACAACGTGAAAACGATGGTTTCGCGTATTCGCGCAGCGTTGCCCGATACGGCGATTTGTTTGGTTTCGACAATGCTTCCCAACGAAGAGGTAAAGGGTTTTTATGGCTCGCAGGATATGTTTTGTGAAGAGTATTTATCGTATCTAGAGGAAATAAAGGCTATGGGAGAAACGAAGATTTGCGTTGCGAATGTAACCGAAGCGCATAAGAAAGTTTTAGAGGTTAAACGTTACTATGATATGACGGGGAATAACGTCAATCACGTCAACGATTTTATGGCGCGTGTGTATGCGCAGACGGTATTTCAAACGATTTGCGGGAAATAAGTGAACACTTTATACATTTTCCGTAAGAAAGTTTTTTTGGCTTATCAATATGCTAAACAGATTTCAGATGTGTATGTGATAGAATTGAAAAGCTAAATTAAGTTTTTGCATTTTGGTATAGTGGTAAATTTTACGTTTGCTCGTATTTTTTGTTAACTATCTCGAAAAGTCTCGTGCAAATATAGTTGGATAAGATGTTTTTTCAGTTTGATTGAAACCTTGTATTATGGATTAAGAAATTTATTTTAGTTTGGGGAAAGGTGGGGAAAGTGTAATTTTTGAACAAAATCGGGTTGTTCACGGATATTGTGATTTTGGGGTGTTTTTTATAGTGTTTCAAACAATACCTTAGAAAATATTTTAATTTATTATCATAAAAACTTGAAAAAAATCAATTTTTTTGTTTATATCCTTAAAAATGCGTTTATAAATAAAAGAACTCGATTTTGACGGAGCGAAAAAATGCCTCATGTGTATATTCGTTGTTGACAAAAAAGGGGAAAGCGTGATATAATAGACGCAGAAAAAAATTAAAGAGGTATTTTTATGAAATATGCATTGAGAGGCATCACTGCCGAAGAATTAAACTACTCCATCAATCGTATTAAGGTGGATAAAGACACGAAAATTGAAATCAAACCCCAATTTTCTCGTACGGTAAGAAGAGTGCAGGAAAATGACAAAGTTTGGTTTGTTTCCTTGGAAGTAAAAGTAGAATCTTCTGAAAACGAACCCAAACCCTTTAATTTGAAAGCTCGTCTTGTAGGTGTGTTCGAAGCGGAAGACATTAACACGGATGAAGACAGACAAGACCTTGTTATCAACATGACGGAAATCGTTTATCCTTATCTCCGTGCAGCAGTTTCTTCGTTGACGGCAAACGCATTTATCAATCCTTTGATTTTGCCCGTTATTCCTGCTGGTACGATGTTCCCTGAGGACAGAGGGGAAGCTCCTGCAAGCAGTGCGGTAAACTAATTGCGAATAAGAAAAATCGGCTTTACACGAGCCGATTTTTTTATAAACGAAAGAAAAGTGATGAAAATTTTAGGAAAATTAGCACAGAAAATTCGTGTTTTTGCCGCAGGCAGAGGCTACGTATGCGATTGCTGCGGCGGAGAAGTCTTTGAATATCCGTTGCGGCGTTTTTGCGCGGATTGCCAAGAAAAGATGCGCTTAAACAACCGTTTCACCTGTCAAAAATGCGGCAGAAAAACGATGACGCAAGGGGTTTGTCTGTTGTGCAAAGAAGAATTGCCGAAATTTTCCAAAGGCATCTCGCCGTTTGTGTATGAAAAGGAAAGCGCGGCGTTGATCAACCGCGTGAAAAACGGCAAACGGCGCTTGGCGTATTATTTTGCGGAAGCTATGGCGGATAGGTTGATGGCTGAATACAAAGAAAGAATGGCAACAGAACGTTTTTTAATCACCGCCGTACCCATGACGTCTGCGCGCGTAAGGGAACGCGGTTTTAATCAAGCCGCAGAGCTGGCGGAAATCATCGCAACAACGTTGGAAAAGAAAGGGGTTGAGGCGGATTTGGACTGTGAAATATTACAAAAACGCATAGATAGCACTCCGCAAAAGCGTATGGATTTTCGCGAAAGAAGAGAAAATGTGAAAGGGGCTTACCACGTGCATAAACGCAAAGAATGCCACGATAGGACGATTGTGCTAATCGACGATATTATGACGACAGGTGCAACGGGCAGCGAATGTGCGGCGCGGCTTTTAGGGGCGGGCGCGAAAGAAGTGATATTTCTTGTTGCCGCTGCTTTGCCCGAACGTATATAAATTAAAAAACAAGTTCATTTCGCGCAACAACACGCTGCAAAAAACAAAACAATAAACTAATATCAACAAAATATTAAACAAACCGCCTTGCTTCGATATAGTAATTCCAACGCGAGGTGGTCATTTTTTCTATGCGGGCGTAATCGGACGCAGTGTGCAGGATATAATTATTGCCCAAATACAGCGCAACGTGTCCCACCCTTTCAATGCCAGTGTTATATTGCCGATCTTCATTGGTGAAAAATATACAATCGCCGCGCTGTAAATCGTTGGGATGCACGTATTTACCCTGCTTCACCTGCGCGCGTGTGTGCAGACCTAACATTGTATCCGAACCATGATAGAAAATATACTGCATCAAGGAAGAGCAGTCGAACTTTTGCACGTTAAAACCAGAAAGCAGTTTGCCGTTACCGTTATGCAGACGCACTGCGCCGTAAACGTAGGGGGTGCCAATAAGTTTATATCCTTCGTCGATAACGTCTTCCACGTCGGAGTCTTTGCTTTTTTCAAGTGTGAATACTTGGGCGTACGAAGCGTAAATATATGCCACTTTATTTCGATAGTAAGTCTTATACCAATCGCCTTTTTTCTCAATCAACGTGTACATGGTGCCTTGTTCTGCGCTTCCAAGTATGCTAAATTCGGTGCCTGCTCCTGAGCGGATATTTACATTGTTGCCCGTGCAACGTATGTATTGCGCTGACGCGACAACGGGTTTGGGGGGCGTGGAGGTGGAGCCGTTATTATTGTTTGGAGGGTTGGTAGGGGTAGTCGGAGCGGAAGATTCAGGCGCAGAAGATTCAGGAGAGGAGGAATCTGAGGGAGAATCAAGAGCGGAATCCGTAGAAGAATCGTTGCTTTCCGAATCGCCCGATTGTGAGATAGAGGGGGGGATGAGCGCTGTGTTGTCGCAGGCGTATAAAGCTGTGGAAAAGCTCAGCATACCAAACGATAACAGCAAAGCTAAAAATTTTTTTCTGTTTTTCATAAATATGTCCTCATTTTTGATGTAATAGCGATTTAGTCGGTAAAAAATGCACGAAAAACCGCTGAGAAGATTTTACAAAAAGCAAAGGGGAAAATCAATAGTGAGAAAAAGGAAGAAAAGGGAAAATTAGGCAGGCAGGTATTTGATGAAAGGTTTTTCTACATAATATAAGGAAAAGTGTTGATTGTTAAATATTGGCGAAAAAGGTAAAAAAATATAAACGAAAGCTTTTGTGTAGTTGCGGTTTTTTATTAAGTGTGCTATAATAAGCTATAGGGTAAAGCATAAAAACAGTGAAGGAGAGCGAGATGGAGAAGTTTTTAACGGACGTGCACGTACACACCGCTTTTTCCCATGATGGCAGAGAAGAATTGAAAACGATGTTGGCGGCAGCGCATAAAAAGGGCTTAGCGTTTTTTGGCATTTCCGAACATTTCGATTACGACGTATTTACCGTGAAAGGGGTGCAGGGGATTGACGACGAGGAATATTTCCATGCGGCGCGCCATTTGCAAGAGGATTATGCTGGTTGTATGAACGTGCTGATTGGCGCGGAGTTTGGATACAGTGATGATGAAAAGGTGCAGGGCATGTATTTGTCGACGTATGAAAAATATCATCCCGACTTTATTATCAATAGTGTACATGGTATGCTTGGCGAGGACTATTATTATCGTACCCTTTTTGGGGATAAGGAAAAGCGTACGAAGGCGGATTCTTACGGCGAATATATTACGTTGGTTCGTCGAAGTTTGGACGCGCCCTATCCTTACGATATTGTGGGGCATTTTGGTTATCTCACGCGTTATGCGCCTTATGAAAATAGAGATTTGACGTTATTGGAATTTGGCGAACAAATCGATGATTTGTTGCAAACAGTGATTCGAAAAGATAAAATTTTAGAAGTGAACAGCTCGACAAAAGGCATGGGGATTTCTGTGCCGAATGAAGAAATTTTACGCCGTTATTACGAACTTGGCGGCAGAAAAATATCCTTTGCGTCTGATGCGCACGAAAGCGCACGAATCGCAGACAAGCGTGAAGAAGTGGTGGAAATGCTCAAACGGATTGGCTTCACTTATATCACCGTACCCTGTCGCGGCGAACACATCAAAATAGATATTTAAACGAGGCAACCATGTCAGAATTGGATATTTTAAAATTATTACAACATTACGGTGAGGAAACGGATATCGCCGATTTCACCCCCGAAGAACTGCAAGAATTATTAGACCGAATGGAAGCAGACGGCGCTGTCTTGCCTTTATCCAAAGAAGCTTTTAAAGAAAAGTATTTCGCATATTACGATGATGTGAAGGATAAGTCCCTTAAAAAGCAAGACTGGTGAAAAAACGTGTATATGCGTCGCAATACGGTGTCAGGCTTGCGTTTTTCCTTGTTCGTTTACGCATAGTAAACTCCCGTCGGAAAAGCCGCGCCTTCCTTGTCTTGCTCGCATCTCCACATTTTTTCTTCGCTCGAGTGTTATAACGAGGAAGAATGGGCATCTTAAGGCACTCGCAATACGGTGTCAGGCTTGCGTTTTTCCTTGTTCGTTTACGCATAGTAAACTCCCGTCGGAAAAGCCGCGCCTTCCTTGTCTTGCTCGCATCTCCACATTTTTTCTTCGCTCGAGTGTTATAACGAGGAAGAATGGGTATCTTAAGGCACTCGCAATACGGTGTTAGGCTTGCGTTTTTCCTTGCTCGTTTACGCATAGTAAACTCCCATCGGAAAAGCCACGCCTTCCTTGTCTTGCTCGCATCTCCACATTTTTTCTTTGCTCGAGTTGAATTGGAAATCAGCCTTACGTTTCCTTCGCTTGAGTTGGATAAGAAGTATAATAACGATAGACTAAATAAGGATAACAATATATGCAAACCGAAAACAAAAAGACAAGAACACCCAAACGAGGGGGGCAGGTACGTGTTGAAAATAAGCGCACGCATATACAGAGCAAGCCGTTGAGCAAAACGGTGACGCCGAAAGAAGCGTACAGAGCCGCAAAAAAATCGGGTGTAAAACCCGTAAAAGAGGAGCGGATTAACGGTGCGCCTATTTATACGGCGACGTATAAAGTCAATCGCAGTGATGAATTGTTGGAATTTTTATTGCGCAAATGCAACACGTCGCGCAACAACGTCAAGGCGCTGCTCGTGAGAAAACAAGTTCTCGTCAATGGCAGTGTGGTAACGCAATACAATTTCCCTTTGGCAAAGGACGACGAAGTAAAGCTCAGCCGAAAACTTATGAAAGAGGGGGT
>SVHQ01000109.1 GCA_015055785.1 Clostridiales bacterium
GAACACGTAGAATTCGCCGTCGAAGTAGGAATAGGTCATCTTCGTCGTTTGTACTTCTGCCGTTTCAAGCTTTGCCGTAGGGTTGAAGGTTTCGTTCGACAAAACCTGTCCCGTAACAACGTTTTTAAGCGTACATCTAACGAAAGCTGCGCCTTTACCGGGCTTTACGTGCTGGAATTCAGTAACGGTATAAGTGCCGCTCTTGTATTCGAACGTTACGCCTTTACGAATATCGCCTGCTAAAATCTGTGCCATACAATTTTTCTCCTTGTATCTATAATATTATCTTTTTTATAAAATTAAGAGGTTTCTATCTGTTAAGGACATAAAACTCTTTACTTTTCCGTTCATTAATGCAACGGTGTCTTCTATTCTGATACCGTATTCCCCTGCTACATACACGCCAGGTTCATCAGAAAATACCATGCCGTCCGTCAACGTCATCGTGCCCTTGATACTAAGCGAGGGCATTTCGTGGATATTCAAGCCAATACCATGCCCCAAGGAATGAGTGAACAACGTTCCGTAGCCCTGCGTCGACAAATAATCTCTCGCAATCGCGTCCGCCTCAATCCCCGTCATACCGCTGACAAGCTTTTCTTTTACAAGCTCGTGCGCGGTCAAGACTGCGGCATACGCTTTTTTAAATTTCTCGTGTTTGCCGTCGTCGCCAAACAAGAACGTGCGCGTAATATCCGAACAGTAACCGTTCACTTTACAACCGAAATCAATCAAGATTTCATCGCCGAATTTTAATTTCGTGCTGCCCGTTTCATGATGAGGTACGGCAGCATGTGCGCCAAATGCCACAATTGTTGCAAAAGAAGGACCTTCCGCGCCCAGCATACGCATTTTGTATTCAAGCAACGCTGCCAATTCCGACTCCGTCATGCCTTCTTTAATTTCAGGCAAGATAGCCAAAAAGCCCTTTTCTGCAATCTCGCACGCTTTTTGAATATTCTCCAATTCCCAGTCGTTTTTGGTGATCATCACTTCCACAAACTGCTTGTCGATATTCACCATCTTCACGCCTGCTTGTTCCAACTTCACATATTCGATATGTGCCATTTGGTCGAAAGAAACGCCAACGCTTTCATAACGCGCAAGACGTTCTAAAACGTCCGCCTGCTTATAAAGTACGGGGGTCACCTCTGTGCCTTTCAAAAGCTTTTCCGCCGCTTCCATATAACGCATATCCGTGTAAAGCGTCGTACCGTCTTTATCTACGATTGCCAGACCGTTTTCAGGTTCTATCCCCGTAAGATAGCGAAGCTGATATAAACACGACGTATAAACCGCTTCACAACCGCAGCATTCTAACACTTTTTTTCCGTTCGTCATTATCATTGTCGTTTCCTCTCATTCTATATTCTACCAAAAAAATTGACATTCGTCAAGTGTACGACGATATATTCTTACAAAAATCCCTATTTTTAACCTCTTAGCACGATTTTACGCTTTCTCGTACGCCAATTTCATATAAAGAGCGTCCTCTGCCTGCGTACCAGCAGACTCGCTGACAATGTAGGGCTCTAATTTCAATTCCTTTAAAGCAATCGCTAAGGGTTCAAATTCGGGGCCGTAAACGGTATCCTCGAAAGTGAGATGTTTCACTTCACCCTTTGCCGAGTACATGATTTTCGAGAAATGCACGTGGAAATGCTTCATTCTCTCATAACCAAGCTCGTTTATCATATATTCCAGACGGCTTTTATAATCTTGCGGCGTGAACAGCGAGCCCCTCTCGCGCGCATTGATGTGCCCGAAATCTACACAAGGAGTGTAAATTTCGTCCACTTTACAAAAACGCGTCACCTCTTCCACCGTACCGACTTGCGCCAATTTTCCCATCGTTTCAGGACAAAACATCATGTCCTGCAAATCGTTAAGGTATATGTAATCGCGAAGGATTTTTAAACGATCTTCCGTCAGCGCAACCGCTTCTTCACGAGTCGCTTTACCCTGCGCGGCAGGATGAAAAACCACACGCTTGCCACCCATGAGTTTCAAGGCTTTCGCTGTGTCTAAAACGTAGCCGTAGGATTTTGCCGCCATTTCATCATCAGGGTTGGCAAAATTTATAAAATAAGGCGCGTGCGCGGAAATTTCTACTCCCTCTTTGGCAAACGCTTCGCCGATGGAGATGGCTGTCGTTTCGCTCATGCGCACCCCTCTGCCAAAAGAATATTCAAAACAATTTAAACCGCGCTTTTTTACAAACGCCGCCGCTTCTTCGGTATGAGAATAACCTTCCGCATAAAAGCTCTCACAATTGCCACTCGGGCCGAATTTAATCATTTTCTTGAACCCTCCGTATATCCATCGTTAACTGATTCTTCAATTTTTCCACACTTTCAAATTTTTGAATATCGCGCAGATATCTTACAAATTCTACTTTCAATTGTTTGCCGTATAAATCCCCGTTAAAGCCGTCTAAATGTGTTTCCGTGACGATTTTTTCGTTTTCGAAAGTCGGGCGAGCGCCGTAATTGGTGATACCCTTGTACTCCTTACCCGCAATCGTTACGCGCGTTTCGTAAACCCCATTTTTTAACGGGTATTTTCCTTTGGGATATTCAATATTCGCCGTTGGAAAGTTCATCGTACGGCCAATTTGTCTGTCTTTCACTACTTCACCGCTTAAGAAAAACCTATGCGAAAGCATTTCGTTGGCTTTCTCCACTTCGCCTTGAGATAGAAAGGTCTTTATCTGACGAGAGCTGACTTTTTCATCGTTTATTTTTAACAAAGGAAGAATTTCAACGCGTACATGGGTGGCTTGTTTTATCGTTTCCGGCGTCCCTGTTGCATACAACCCAAATCGAAAATCTTCACCGCAAACAAACAGTTTTGGAGAAAATTCCTCCGTCAATTTTCGCAAAAACGCCTCGGGGGACATATCTTTAATCTCTTCAAAGGGCAATTCAAAAACAAAATCCACGCCTGCGCTTCTAAAAATTTCTTCCCTTTCCAAAAAGGTAAAAATCCCCTCTTCTTTACTCCCGACAATCGTCATAATACCCACGGGAAAACCGCTTTTTTTCGCGCACGACAAAAGCAAACGATGCCCTGCATGCAAACCGTCAAAGCCGCCCAGCAACATCGCTGTTCCCTCTTTACAATTCCGTTTTTCCGTAAGCCATACCGTCTTTAACATAATTTCGTTTTCGCTTTTGCCAATCCGTTCGTTACTTCTCCAATGCCATAAAATATTCCGTTTTGGTATATTTTATAAAATCCGTCCGCGCAATCCACCGCCACGCGCTGACCATTGTATAATTTGATTTCTTGTTTATCTGAAAGCGCAAGCGGTGAAAACGGCAAAACATTTTCCGTAGATATCACCAACTTTTCCAATTCTTCTATCGTTGGGTCTGCTTCCAACACAGAAAAAGGAATAGCGTTTTCCAAATTAAAAATACCGCTTTGCGTGCGTCTTAACGCACTCATAACAGCTTTCGTACCCAGCGCCGATGCAACGTCACGTGCAATCGAACGAATATACGTTCCGCCGCCGCAACGGATTTTGATGCGGAAAGTGTCTTCCTTTCCCTCCACCATTCCAAGGCATTCCATACCGTAAATATGCACTTTCTTAGGCGGCAGCTCAAAATCAATGCCTGCACGCGCCAAATCATAGCCACGGCGCCCATTCACATTCTTTGCGCTGTACTTGGGCGGCACCTGCATGATATCCCCGAAAAATTGTGGCAAAACTTCCGCAATTTCCGTTTCATTCGGTACATGCCCCCCTCGAATGAGGTTTCCCGTCGAATCAAGCGTGTCCGAATCCACGCCAAAAGTGAACTCGGCAACGTACTCTTTTTCTTTCTCTAAAAAATAATCGAAAAGGCGGGTGGCGTTTCCTATACCAACAGGCAAAACACCGCTCGCCAAAGGATCGAGCGTCCCCATGTGACCGCACGGCACACCCGACAACCATTTTATTTTGTTGACAACCGTCGAAGACACAATCCCCGACGGTTTGTCCACGTTGATAAATCCAAAAGAACTTATCTTTTCTTCTCGTTTCACAAAAAGCTCCTACTTAGGTTTTCCGTTTGATTAACGGAGTTCAATGCCTAACTTAAATTTCAAATTATTCAAAATTTTCTTTACGAAACCGTCCAACGTTTCGGGCGTGAATGCCTTTTCAACGCCTGCATCGGGCGTAAACGTTAAAGTGAACGCCATGCTCTTCTTGCCCTCGGGAACTTGACCGCCACGATATACATCGAAAAGCTTTGCAGCCGTTACGTATTTGCAAGAATGCATCAGCACGTCTTCAATTTCCGCACACGTGAGTTTTTCATCCGCAAGCAAAGCAAGGTCACGCTGCATTGCAGGGAATTTCGGCAGATTTTTATAACGTACGCCGTCGTCCATGTGCTGTGCGAGCGCCGCCAAATCCAATTCGCCAAGATATACTTTTTTATCCAAACCAAGCGAAAGGGCAATAGCAGGGTCGAGTTCACCGATACAACCCACCACTTGTTTGCCAAGCATCACGTTTGCCGAAACGCCAGGATGAAGATAGGTTTTCTCCGCTCTTTCATACGTGAACGTGATATGGAAAACGTCTGCAATATGTTCCACCGCGCCTTTGATATCAAAGAAATCGTAATTGCCGCCCCATACACCAAGAACAAGGTGCTTTCTTTCTTCGGGCTGCTCACTTGCCGCAGTATCGTGAGGTACGTACACGTTCGCCACTTCAAATTCCTTACCCACGTCATTGCCGCGACGGATATTGCGCACGGCGTTACCGAGCATGGACGGCGCGAGGAAGGTACGCATTAAGGAAAGTTCTTCACTGATGGGGTTGAGAATCTTCACCGCATTTCTTTCCTCTGCGTCTTGGGGTAACTTCATCAAATCAAAATCTTTCGGGGAATAGAAGGAATAATTATAAGCTTCGTAATAACCCTGCACACGCAAAACGTTCTTTAAATGCAATTCCTTTTTCTGTTCGTCCGTCAAACCGCCGCCCGTTACTTTCGCGCAATCCAAGAAAGTGGGCACGATGTGGTCGTAACCATACATACGGATGATTTCTTCCGCTAAATCGGGATAATTATCCACGTCATCACGATAACCAGGGATTTCCACCGTCAACGCATCGCCGTCAATGACAGGTTTGAAATTCAATCTTTCCAAAATCGCCTGAATTTCTTCGTTCGGCACTTCAATACCGAGCAAAGCATTGATTTTCGCAATACTTGCCGTCATGGTACGAGGGGTCAAATCTGCGGAGCAAACGTCTTTGCGCATATTCGTAACCACGCCGCAACCGAGTTCCTCAATCAAATGCAAAGCACGCGCCATACCAAGTCCGTTCGTATATGCGTCCACACCCTTTTCAAATCTCGACGAGGAATCGGAAGATTGACCGAGCGCACGAGAAGTCTTTCTTACGTTATCGCGCGCAAACTTTGCCGATTCGAAGAATACGTTTTTCGTCGTATCCTTAATGCCGCTGTTCAAACCGCCCATAATCCCTGCCAATGCAACGGGTTTCTTACCATCGCAAATAACAAGATTGTCCGTCGTCAGCGTAAACTCCTTTTCATCAAGGGTAACAATTTTTTCGCCTTTTTCCGCTCTGCGAACGATGATTTTTCTATCGACGAGGTCTTCCGCGTCGAATGCGTGCATGGGCTGCCCCATTTCCAATAACACGAAATTCGTGATATCCACGATGGGCGAAATCGAACGGATGCCCGATAAAGCAAGACGCTTTCTCATCCACGCAGGAGAAACTCCCGCCTGCACGTTTTCTACGTAATGCCCTACGTAACGAGGGCAAAGGTCGGGCGCGAGAACTTCTACGTCCACCGCCGCCGCACTCGTTTTATGTTCCGTATACGAATAATCGGGTTCTTTTAAAGGTTTTTTAAGCACAGCCGCCACTTCGCGCGCAATACCTAAAATGCATTGACAGTCGGGACGGTTTGCCGTGATGGAAATATCAAAAATCCAATCGTCTAAACCAACAATCCCTTTAATATCCGCGCCCACGGGAGCGTCTTTTTCTAAATCCAAAAGTCCGTTGACTTCCGCACCAGGATAGAAATCATCATTAATGCCGAGTTCTTCACCTGAACAAAGCATACCAAAGGATTCGACGCCACGCAATTTACCTTTTTTGATTTTCTTGATGCCGTCGGGGTTCTTTTCCAACATGGCGGGATTGCTTTCTACCACCGTCGAACCGTCCAATGCGCACGGTGTTTTCATCCCTACGTATACGTTGGATGCGCCCGTTACAATCTGCAATTCTCTGCCGTATTCCTCGCCGCAA
>SVHQ01000110.1 GCA_015055785.1 Clostridiales bacterium
GGTGGAAAAGGTGGTTGCGGAGGCGGCGGAAGCGGCTGTTGCGGCGGTTAGAGAATAAACCTAAAAATATAAAATGACGGGGGCAGGGTTGCGTTGAACGCGCAACCTTGTTCTTTTTTTGTTGCACATGAAGGGGGACGGTGTGCCACGAAATGATATGGTTTCAAAAACAAAGGCTTGACATTGCGCTTTATGAAATAGTGTTAAAACGAGCAAATTCTTTCTAAATTTGATATAGGTATTGACAAATTAAGGAAAAATTGATAAAATAAAGATGTTAAAATGTTTTTAGGAGGAAAACCTTATGAAACGAATGAAAAAATTATTCATAGCGTTTTTGGCTGTCTTGGCTATCGGGTTCGGCGCGATAGGCTTGTCTGCATGCGATATGGGCGGAACGGCGCAGAGCGATGTGAATTCCTCGGCAGGCGGGGATGTAGGCGGAGAGAACAACAATTCGTCGGGTGGAAATAATAATTCGTCGGGTGGGGGAAACAGTTCTTCGGGTGGAAATAATAATTCGTCGGGTGGGGGAAATAGTTCTTCGGGTGGCAACAGCGGCGGTACGCAACAAACGGAAAAGCCAACGGAAGGTTTATTATACACCCTTTCAGAGGACGAAAAATCATACATTGTAACGAATGAAAGCTGTTGGGAAGCAACGAAAGTGGTGATTGCTTCCGAATATAACGGCTTGCCCGTAACGGCTATCGGAGATAGAGGACTTGCAGGTATGTCTTGTACGGAATTTGTTATTCCCGACAGCATAACCAGCATCGGGAAAGAATCATTTGTTGATTGTAAGCTCGTAACGAAAATTACGCTTCCCAAAAACTTGAAGCGTATTGACGAATATGCGTTTATGGGTTGTAAATCGTTGGAAGAAGTTGTATTTCCTGACAGCTTGGAGAGTATTGGTAAGAACGCATTTAAGAATTGTGTTGCCTTAAAGGAAATAGAAATTCCAAGTTGCGCGGAGATGGGCGAAGGGGTATTTTACTCTTGCGAAGGATTGCTGAAAGCAACACTTCCTAAAAATTTGACGAGTATCAATGCGTCGATTTTTTCATCTTGTACTTCTTTGAAAGAAATTGTTATTCCCGATAAGGTAACGAGTATAGGAGTGTCTGCGTTTTACGGTTGTAGTGTGTTGGAAAGCGTTGTGATTCCTAATAGCGTGGAGAGTATTCAAGGAAGTGCTTTTTATGAATGCAAAGCTTTGACGGAAATCGTGTTGCCAAGCCGTATGGAAGTTGGAAATAGTGCGTTTTCTGGGTGCAATAAGTTGGAAAAGGTAACGTTGAACGGTGGAAAATTGGGTGAGTACGCTTTTAGCGGTTGCTATAAATTGGCGGAGATTAGAATATACGGCGTAACAGAATTTGGATTTAACGTGTTTAATAATACCAATCGTTCAGTTGATATTTATGTGAAGGATATTGCTGTTTGGAATGATTGTACTTTTAATAGCTATATGTACGGCGATTATCCTTTATGTGAAGAATCGGACTTTTATTTGAATGAGAGCTTGTTGACCGATTTGGTGATACCCGATTCGGTTACCATGCTTCGAAAAAATTTATTTGCAAATTATAGTACGTTGAAGAGTGTGGTGGTTCATAATAACGTGACGAGCATTGGAAAAAATGCGTTTGGTAATTGTTCTAATCTGGAAAGTATTCAGTTGCCTTTCGTCGGCGCAAGCATAGCGGATATGGAAAAGTCGAATGAGGATACGTCGAAGTTTAATTATATCGGAAAACTTGCTTCGGTGAAAAATATAATCTTAACAGGCGGAACAAAAATTGCAAACAACGCATTTGCAGACTGTAAGATGACGAGTATTACACTTCCGAATAGTTTAACCAGCATCGGGGAATCAGCTTTTTTACGGTGTTCGAATTTGACGAGCATAATTATTCCTGATAGCGTTACATACGTTAATTCGTTTGCGTTTGCGCAATGCACAAGTTTGAAAGAAGTAACGCTGTCGAAAAATTTGACAAAAATTAATATGTATACATTCAGTGATTGTAGCGCATTGGAAAGAATTAATATTCCTAGTAAAATAAATACGTTAGAATCTGGGGCATTTAGTGGTTGCAAGAGTTTGAATTATGTAAAATTTGAGTCATCTAATACGTGGAAAGTAGGTAGTTACGAGTATATATCGGCTGAGAAATTGTCTGATCCTGCGCAGGCTGCGGAATTGATCAAGGCGAATACAAGTATGTGGACGAAGAGTTAAGATTGATGAATAGACTAAAAATATCAAAATGAAAGGGGCAGGGTTGCGTTGAATGCGCAACCTTGTTCTTTTTTGGATGAATTGCAAGGCGTTGCCTTGCGTTGTAGCTTTATTTTATATGGGATTGCCGCGGTCGTTACACACCCCTCGCAATGACCAACGTTCCGTTGGATTATGTCTTTCTATCTTTTTATGTCGAAAGGAAGGAGTTATGTTGACGATATAGGGGGGCAAGTGCTATAAAATCTCTTGCTTTTTCTACAAAAAAATGCTATACTGTTTTTATGAATATTTATGCTATCAGCGATTTGCACCTTTCCGCAACAGCCGATAAACCCATGGATATCTTCGGCGGTAATTGGGAAGGGCATCTTGAAAAAATTAAAAAGGATTGGCGTGAAAAAGTGCAAAGCGACGACATCGTGCTCATCTCCGGCGATATCAGCTGGGCGATGAAGCTTTCTGACGCGCTTGTGGATTTGAACTCGCTTGCCGATTTACCAGGGAAAAAGGTGTTTATCCGCGGCAACCATGATTATTGGTGGAACGGTATCACCAAGCTTCGCGATTCCGCGCCTGATGATAGTTTTATTTTTCTGCAAACGGACAGTGTAAAGATTGAGAATTTCGTCATTGTCGGTTCGCGCGGGTGGACGTGCCCAGGTAGTGCTGATTATACCGAGCAAGACCAAAAATTATATCTTCGCGAAGGAGAGCGTTTTCGATTGGCGTTTTTAGGCGCGGAAAAGCTTGCCTGCGAGGGGGATAAGAAAATCGCGCTGATTCATTATCCGCCGTTTAACGTTAAGAAAGAGCCAACGTTGTTTACGAAATTATTCGAGGAAAACGGCGTGGAAAAAGTGGTGTTTGGACACATTCACGGCGCGACGTATTTTCCTTTGAAAACAGAACTCAACGGCGTGCAATATATCATGGCTTCGTGTGATAAGCTAAACTTTCAATTGGTTAAAATTTATTAAGATTTTTCGATTTTTCCTTTTGGATGTCAAAATATGTAAAAAATAAAGGGTTTGAGGGTAAAAAAATGCGCTCGAACCCTTTACAATACTGAAAAAAAGTGGTATAATTATCGTTAAGAAAAAAACGAAACAAACCATTGGCAAAATCGTCTTGAACGTTTCGTTTCAAGGCTTTTTTTGTATAGACGGCACTGCTTATTGAAAAGCAATTACCAAACAGAAGGAGAAAAGTATGCTCGAAAGGAAAGACTTGTTGGGGCTTATCGACGCGTCCAAGGAAGAAATCACCGAAATTCTCGATTTGGCGCAGGAATTCAAAAACCGTATCAAAAAAGGCGAGAAAAAAATGTCTTATCTCGACGGTAAGACGGCGACCATTCTTTTTTATGAAAACAGCACCAGAACACGCACGAGTTTTGAACAAGCGGCAAAATATCTCGGTGCAACGTGTATCAATATTGAGGCGAGCACTTCTTCCGTAGCGAAGGGGGAAACGCTCGTGGATACAGGTAAGACCCTCGACGCGCAAAGAAATGATTTTATCATTATGCGTCACCCGATGGGCGGTGCGCCTTATCTTCTTGCAAAAACGGTGAAAGCCAGCGTTTTGAATGCGGGCGACGGAATTAACGAACACCCCACGCAGGCACTTTTGGATATGCTGACCATGCGTGAATATTTTGGTTCGTTAAAGGGTTTGAAGGTAGCGATTCTCGGCGATATCAAGCATTCGCGTGTGGCAAAATCCAACCTTTTCGGTTTGCAAACGATGGGGGCGGAAGTGTATATGTATGCGCCTGAAACGCTGATTCCCAAAGGGATTGACAAGCTTGGTGCGAAACTTTATAAATCGAGAAAAGAGGCTTTAGACGGCGCGGACGTTGTGATGGGATTGCGTATTCAGTTAGAGCGTCAAGAGGCAGGAAACTTCCCTTCGCTTGGCGAATATGCGGCAAATTACGGCGTAGATGAAAGTATTTTGGGTTATGCAAAACCCAATGCGATAATCCTGCACCCTGGACCTGTGAATCGCGGTGTGGAACTTACCAGCGGCGTAATCGACCATGAAAGAAGCCGCATTGAAGATCAGGTATTGTCGGGCGTGGCTGTTCGTATGGCGGCGTTGACGCTCTTGAACGAAGCAAGAAAAGCGTAAGGGGGGAGCAGATATGATTATTAGAAACGGTAACGTGGTGTTGAAGAATTCCGTAGAGAAGAAAGATATTCTTGTAGAGAATGGCAAGATTGTTAAGATTGCAGCGAATATTTCTGTGGATGGAAGCACGGAAATCGATGCAAGCGGTAAACACGTTTTTCCTGGCCTTATCGATATGCATGTGCATTTGCGTGAGCCTGGTTTTGAGAGAAAGGAAGATATTGAAAGCGGCTCGAAAGCGGCGGTGAAAGGCGGTTTTACGCAGGTTTGCTGTATGCCGAATACCAATCCCGTAACAGATAATAAAGTGGTTGTTACGTATATCAAGGCAAGAGCGAAAGAGGTAGATTTATGTAAAATTCACCCTATCGGAGCGATTACAAAAGGCTCTAAGGGGGAAGAAATGGCAGCGATTGCTGGTATGAAAAAGGCAGGAGCTGTAGCAATTTCCGACGATGGCGTAGCGGTGAAAAACGCGCGCATGATGCGCCTTGCTATGGAGTATGCAAAAGGTTTTGATATGATTTGCCTTTGCCATTGTGAGGATAAAGATTTGGTGGACGGCGGCTCTGTACACGAGGGTTTGAGTGCGACAATTGCAGGGCTTAAGGGTATTCCCCGTGCGGCAGAGGACGTGATTATCGCGCGTGAAATTTCCTTGGCGGAAACGCTGGATACACCCGTGCATATCTGCCACGTTTCTACGTATAGCGGTGTGAGAATGATTCGCGACGCGAAAAAGGCAGGCATCAAAGTGACGGCGGAAACTTGTCCGCACTATTTCTCTGCGACGGATGAAATTATCCGCACGTATGACACGAATACGAAAGTCAATCCTCCCATTCGCGAGGAGATTGATAAACAAGCGATTATTGAGGGGTTGAAAGACGGTACGCTCGATTGTATCGTCACCGACCATGCTCCTCATCATTTCGACGATAAGAACGTGGAATATAACATGGCGGCGTTTGGTATCAGCGGCATTGAAACGTCGTTTGGGTTCGCGATTACCAATCTGTATAAAGCGGGCGTATTGAATTTGAACGAGATTGCCGATAGAATGTCGGCTGCACCTGCGCGGATTTTGGGGCTTGACGGCGGTGAAATTAAAGAGGGCGGCGTTGCCGATTTAATGATTGCCGATTTGAATGAAAAGTGGGTGGTGGACCCTCAAAAATTTGTCAGCAAGGGTAAGAATACCCCGTTTGGCGGCTATGAACTTTATGGCGCGGTGAAATATACCATTGTGGACGGCGTAGTGAAATATCAGGCGTAAAGCTTCGAAGAAATGAAAGCGTATAAGGAGAAAGATTTATGATTACCGATAAACTCATTGAAGGCATTATTGCTATGCAAAATCCTACTTGCGTGGGGTTAGATACTTTGTTTGATTATTTGCCCGATGACATGAAGGCTGGCGTTACTGATTTTAACGGCGTTGCAGAACGTGTTTTCGAATTTAATAAAAAAATCATTGACAACGTGTATGATATCGTGCCCTCTGTGAAAGTGCAAATCGCTTACTATGAAATGTACGGCGTGGCTGGCATGAAAGCGTATGAAGAAACGTTGAAATACGCTGCGGAAAAGGGTTTGGTGGTGATTGCGGACGCAAAGCGTAACGACATTGGCTCGACGGCGGCTTGTTATGCAAAGACTTTCTTGGGTGAAACGGCTGTCAATGATAAAGCGTTCTGTGCATTCCCTTCCGATTACGTGACGGTGAACGGATATCTTGGCACGGACGGTATTGCACCTTTCGTGGAAGAATGTCAAAAACATGATAAAGGCATCTTTGTTTTGGTAAAGACTTCCAATCCCTCTGGTGCGGAAATTCAGAATATGATTTTGGAAAACGGGGTACCCATGTACGAGTATATG
>SVHQ01000111.1 GCA_015055785.1 Clostridiales bacterium
TTTCCTTGTTACCTTCAATGATTCTGTAACCAACTTTTACAGTGTCACCTACGTTGAACGCGGGAACTTCGGATTTCATGCTTTCAGCGTTGATAGCTTCGATGATTCCTTTCATTTTAGACTTTACCTCCGTTATTTACGAAACGTTCATGACCCGCTGCGTGATTCCTCATCACGCCCAATTAAAAAGGCAGCGGAACGCTCGAAGTCAGCAAATATTATATACGATATTCTTTCCTTTTGCAAGCGTTTTTGCCTTTATTTTGAAAAATATTTTATTTTTTTATTTGTTTTCCACGTAACGCTTATGCACAAGTTTACGCCAATGCAAACAAATACACGTAATACGCCGCGAACAACACCAGCATAACAATGCCACTCCAACGTTTCACTTTATGGTCTTTCATGTACCCAAACACAGCAAGCAACGCCGCCGCGCCGAGCGCAAACAAACCGTCCACCCAGAACGAGGAAGCAAAGTCTAAGGGTAAAATCACAGCAGACAGCCCCACCGTACGCAAAATATTGAAAATGTTACTGCCGACAATATCCCCAACGGCGATGTCCGTCTCCCCTTTCTTCGCCGCGATTACGCAGGTGACGAGTTCGGGAAGAGATGTGCCGATGGCAACAATCGTAAGCCCGATAATCTTTTCTGAAATGCCAATTTCTCTTGCAATCGTCGTCGCACCAGGAATAACGCCATATAACGCTCCCACAACAACGAGCGCCAAACCAACAACGGTAATCGTCACCAAAAACCACGTATGCGTTTTCATCTTTTCATACCATACGCCGAATTTTGTAGTAGGCTCTTTTCCTTTCCCTTCCTCAAAAACCGCAATCGTATGCGAAGTGTCAATCCCGTTAAATTTTGTTTGTTTCTTGCTTTCGCGCACAGCATACACCACCAAAAACACCATGTATGCAAGCGACAAAAGGAACATAATCCAGCCGTCCAAATGCCCGATGACGTTATCAAAACCACCTAACAAAAGAATTAATACACTCGAACCCAAAAGCACGGGAAAATCGATGCGCAAGGTGTTTTTTTGCACCACAAGCGGACAAATTACCGATGCGACACCTAAAATCAACAAAATATTTGTTATATTACTGCCAATCACGTTACCCACGGCGATATCTGCGCTACCCTGTGCCGAGGAAATAATAGACGTGGCAAGTTCGGGCGCACTCGTGCCGAACGAAACGATGGTGAGGCCGATAATCAGTTGGGGTACGCGCAACTTTTCCGCAATCCCTGCCGCACCGTCTACAAACCAATCCGCACCTTTCACCAATGCCACAAAACCGACCGCCAACAAAATTATGGCAATAAAAATATCCATTTTGCTCTCCTTTTTTGCCTTTTAAATATAGTTTATGATTATTTTACTATAATATTTGTTATTTGTCAATCAAATAATTCATTGACAAAATTTTCTTTTATGCATATAATAAAAACAAACGTTTACAAAGGCTGTACTTTTTATGACTGATTTACTTATTAAACTTTTCGTTAAGAAAAAAAAGACGAACAACGAAACGGCGTCTGCAGAAACGGCGGAACGCGGCAGATACGTTTCTCTTGCAGGGTTTACGGGCATTGTCGTGAATTTATTGTTGTTCATCGGCAAGCTCACCGTAGGTATCATCGCTTCGTCCGTTTCCATCATTGCAGACGCATTTAATAACATTTCCGACGCAGGCTCGTCCGTGGTCGCTTTAATCGGTTTTCGGCTCGCCAACAAACCCGTGGATAAGGAACATCCCTTAGGACACGGTAGGCTGGAATACGTTTCCGGTTTTATTGTCGATATGCTGATTATCCTCGTTGGGTTTGAACTTTTGACAAGCTCCTTTGATAAAATTTTGTATCCAACCCTTCCAAACGTTGGCAATATCACTTTGATTTTGTTGGGCGTTGCCATTCTCGTTAAAATCTGGCTGTTCTTTTTCTATCACAAAATCGCAAAAAAAGCCAACGCAGCTTCTGTACGTGCCGCCGCTATCGACAGTCTCACCGATTGCATTGCGACAACGCTCGTACTCGTTTCAGCTATCGTGGCTCGGTTTTGGAATATTGCAATCGACGGTTGGGTGGGAATTTTCGTAGCATTGTTTATCATCTACGCAGGGGTGAAAGCTGCCAAAGAAACAATTGATTTGTTACTTGGTTCACCCCCCGACCCTGAATTTATCAAAGAAATTTATCAGTTTACAAAAGATTATCCGCGCATTGTGGGCATTCACGACGTCATGGTGCACGATTACGGCCCGGGCAGACAAATTGTTTCCTTCCATGCCGAAGTCCCCTCTGATTCGGACATTAACATCGCGCATGAAGAGGTTGACCAAATGGAACGGGATATGCATGCAAAATTCGGCTGCATTGTCACCATCCACCTCGACCCCATCGTCATCAACGACCCTGCCGTTAATGAAATGCGTGCCTTAGCGCAAGCAGCGGCAAAATCGGTGCATCCTGATTTCACCATTCACGATTTTAGAATGACCAAAGGCGAAACGAATATCAATTTAATTTTCGACCTTGTCCTGCCTGCCGATTGCACAATGGCTGCTGAAGAAGCGGAAGGTTTGGTGAACGAGCGGATACGCGAAGTCGTGCCTAATTGTTTCTGCGTTATTCGCGTCGAACATCCTTTTGTATAATTGATATTTTAATAAGCGTTATAGTATAAGCGACCTCGTTCAACGAGGTCGCTTGTTCTTTAATTTTCTTTCAATTCCGCTTTTACGGCGTTAAAATTCGCCTTATCCACTTCGTGTTGCGCTTTTGCGCTTTCTTTCATGTCCTGAAATGCTTTTTTAAAAAATTCTTTCATCTTATTTTCCGCCCTCCGTTGGTTATTCCTTTAATAAATCGTCGCTGAGCTTAAGAATTTCGTCGGCGTATTTATTCTTTCTGTTTGCGAGCATTTTTTTGTAAAGGAAGTAGTTTACGCTCACCATAGCGATGCCAATCACGCCGATTACAACACCCAGCGCCATTACGTTGCCGATAACTTCCATCGCCAAGCACATGCCCGTGCCGAGCACCAACGAACCAACCGTACCAAACGTATAAGCAAAAATTTCCGCAGGACGCTTTACTTGCTGATCAAGCTTTTTTAATTCGTCAAGCTTCGTGGGTTTTTGCTCCGTGTATTGTTCGCGAATGTGTTGCACCTTTAATTTTTCATAATTGTTCATAATAGAATTCCTCCGTGTTTTGTTTTATATCTGTATTATATGCCCTCGATGTTGTTAAAAAAATAAAATTTCGTAAAGCATTTGCAAAGCTTTTGTTAAAGTTTTGTAAAAAAGGCGGCAGCAAGAATATTTTCTGCAACCGCCTTTACACTGTTTTAACATGGTGTTTTTTAATTTTCTTCGTCAAGCAATTCATCGCTCAATTTTATAATTTCCTCGCCGTACTTTTTCTTGCTACGGTGCAATACCTTGTGATACATCGGATAAGCCAAAATCATAGGAATCATACCGATTAAAGACACGGGTATGCCGAATAATAAATTTCCCACCTCCAGCGTCAATGCCATGCCGCCGCCAAAAATCAAACAACCGACTATTCCAAAACAAAGCGCGGTGATGGTCGCGCTGTCTTTCACGCGCTTATCCAATGCGCGCAGGCGTTCTAATTTACCTTCCGTGTTTGTTTGGGGTTGATACTGCCTACGAATCGCCGCAATCTCCTTACGTTCCTTTTCCGTCGGTGCGGCGTACGAATAGGCAAACCTCTCTTCCGTTTCCTCTCTCACTTTTTTCATTCCTTCATGCATTTTCTTCTGTTCTTCCTCTATTTTTTAATCTTTTTAAATAACGGTTTCCGCGTACAATCATCAAAATTCCAAGCGCCAATACGCAACCGCACACCGCCATGCCCGTTACAGCATTTGCAACAGCCATACCGCTCCCATCGGAAAATTGCAACAGCAACGCCGTTTGCAAGGCGAGAATAGACACCGTTGCATCTGCCAAATTTACGCAACGCACCGCTTTCACCGTAAAATCGTCCCACCGATTGGCTTTGAAAATATTGATAATCGACATTGTCACTTTATAAAACGTATATGCGGCAAACACGTAAATGGTCAAGCCCGCGTGCACAAAGCCTGCGCCGTTTTTTACCATTTGCAATATCGCAGCCGACAATGCGGAGATGGTAGACACCAATAGCCAACCGCAATTGCGATATTTTCGCACTTCTAAATAGGCATTGCGCGCTTTGCCACGACGTTTACCGTGATAAAGAACGATACCGCTCCGCAAAAAAACAAGCGTGATGTAATACACAGCCAATGCGCCGTACCACATGGAATGAAACCACAAGGCAAGTGCTCCGTTGTATAAGCTGTATAACACTGACATACCCATGGAAAAGGCGGAAAATAACACCGTTCGAAAACCGTAGTTTTTTAAGATTTTCGCCGTGATGTTGTTCCCATTTAAAAGGTCGATAATCCAGCCCTTGATTTTGGGCGCAACTATAATCAACGCGTACACGGTATACCCCAATGCCACCGCCGACACCGCAAACAACGCATACACAAGCACGGAAAACGGCGTATTTTCATAATCCAAAAACAACACGCCAATCGACCCGACCATGCAAAGCAACGTCATAATCAACACAACGGCAAGAAACCAGCCTTGCGGATTTTTCAGTTTTTCCAAAAACTTGTTTTTCATATATCCATTACTGCATCTTTTAATAACACCGTAAAGCACGTGCCTTTATTTGGCTCGCTTTCTACGGATATTTCGCCGCCTAAAACCTCTATCACTCTTTTCACGAGCGCAAGCCCAAGCCCGTTGCCCTCTTGCGCGTGAGACGTATCCCCTTGATAGAATTTATCGAAAATGTGTTTACCCGTTTCCTTGGATATCCCAACGCCCGTATCCGTTACGGAAATTACGACGTTTTTACCCTCTTTTTTGCATTTCAACGCAACCCTGCCCCCTGCATTTGTAAATTTAATCGCATTGGAGAGAAGATTTCCGCACACCATTTCCAAATAACTTTTTATTGTGAAAACGTCAAATTCGTCCATATCCACGTCTAAAATCAAGTTCTTATCCTCGAGTAGATTTTCATACGATAAGACAATTTCCGCTAAGTTTTCCGACAAACAAAAAACTTCTTTTTCGGGTAAAATTCTTTCGTTTTCTAATTTGTTGAGTCTTAAAATATCGCGGACAAGATTTGTCAAACGCTTTGTCGCCGTCAACAACGTTTGCGTATATTTTTCACGGCTTTCGGCGTCTAAATTCTCCCTTGCGAGCAATTGCGCATAGTTATGAATAATGCTGAGCGGCGTTTTCATTTCATGGGATACGTTGGAAATAAAATCCGATTTTAATATCTCCGTCTTTTCCAGTTCCGCCGCCATGATATTGAGATTTTCCATAATCTCATCGTATTGGTCATATTTTTCATAAGCGTGTTCTGCCTGCAAACGCACAGAAAAATCCCCCGAAGCAATACGTTTCGTCGCTTCCAATATCTTTTCCGCGCTCCGCTCCACCGTTGAGGTACGGCGGATGAAATCCACCAACGTAAACAGCAGACTTAAAAAGAAAATAACAAGCAGCATCACCGCCGCAATACCGCCGTGCCCCACGTCAGCGTCTGCAAGACGACTATACACAAGAAGCGTTGCGCTCACCGCAAGTGTATTCGTTAAGAAAAATAATAAGAAACCCCACAGTGTTGCTTGAAAATTACGTTTTTTCATTTGAGCACCGCCTTATAACCAAGCCCATGCACCGTCACGATTTCAAAACCACCGCAACAAGCGGTCTTTTCGCGTAATTTTGCCATGTACACGTCCACTGTGCGCGACGTGGCAGAGGAATCGTAATCCCAAAATTCCGCCATTAGGGCTGAACGGGTGAAGGTCTTTTTCGGATAGGAAAGCAACTTGAAAAGCAAATCAAATTCGCGCACCGTCAAAGGCAATTCCTCCCCTGCAAGATAGGCCGTATGCTCCTCGGCGTTCATCACAAAATCCCCGATGGTAATCGTTTTGCTTTCTTCAATGCCCGCACGGCGAAGAAGCGCCGCCACTTTCATCATAAGCACGTCGATATCGAAAGGTTTGGCAACGTAATCGTCCACGCCCAATTTATAAGCGTACATTTGCGAAGGTTTGTCCTCCTTTGCCGTCATAAAAAGGATAGGGGTCTGCTTGTCCGTAAGTCGAATCGCTTCCGCCAAAGCAAAA
>SVHQ01000112.1 GCA_015055785.1 Clostridiales bacterium
CCAAGTACGTTTCGAGCTCACGATTAAAGCGTTTGCGCCCGATATGACGATTATCGCTCCTTGGAGAGAGTGGTCGATTAAATCGCGTGAAGAGGAAATCGATTATGCGGAAGCACACAACGTTCCTTTGAAGATTAACCGTGAAACGAACTATTCCAAGGATAAAAACCTTTGGCATTTGAGCCACGAAGGCTTGGATTTGGAAGACGCAGGCAACGAACCTTTGTATGAAAAGAAAGGCTTTTTGGAAATGGGCGTTTCGCCTTTGCAGGCACCCGACAAGCCTACCTATGTGGAAATTGAATTTGAAAAGGGCAAACCCGTTGCTTTGGACGGCAAAAAGATGAGCGCAAAGGAGATCATTCTTGCTTTGAATAAAGTGGGCGGCGCGAACGGCATTGGGCTTTTGGATATCGTAGAAAACCGTTTGGTAGGCATGAAGTGCCGTGGCGTATATGAAACGCCGGGCGGTGAAATTTTGTACAAGGCACACAGCTATTTAGAAACCCTTTGCTTGGATAAATACACGGCGCATAAGAAGCAGGAATTGTCGGTATGTTTTGCCGAGCTTGTCTATAACGGGCAATGGTTTACGCCTTTGCGTGAAGCGTTGACGGCGTTTGTGGATAAGACGCAGGAAAACGTAACGGGTAAAGTACGTTTAAAGCTGTATAAAGGCAACATCATCAAAGCTGGCGCTTGGAGTGATTATTCCTTGTATTCGGAAGAAATCGCAACGTTCGGTGAAGACCACGTTTACAACCAAGCAGACGCAACTGGTTTTATTGAATTGTTTGGATTGCCGATTAAAGTACAAGCCCAGGTCAACCAAAAGAATAATAAGTAAAACAACGCATATACTTCGTATTTCATCGTTGCGGCTCGGTTACGTACCTTTTGTACGCGCCCTCGCCGCGCCTTGAACTGCTCGTATCTCCGTCGTTTTACGAGCTTGGCGCGAACTTGGGTTGGAAGTCAAGAAACTCAGTTTCTTGCGTGGTATGGAGCGGAACTCCACGAAAGAGTAGCCCCAAGGAAAGCAAAACGCAGTTTTGCGCACCTACCGCGTAAGCGGTCAATGGTAAAGCACAAGCTAAACATCAAAAACCCAAGTTAAGGGTCAAGGGACATTGTCCCTTGTGGGAGGTTGAGGGCAACGCCCTCGCATAAGTAAGCCCCCAAGGAAAGCAAAACGCAGTTTTGCGCACCTACCGCGTAAGCGGTCAATGGACGAAGTCCAAGATAGAGTGCAGGGTGCGTAATGTAACAAAAATAAACAAAAGGAACATTTGCCTATCGCTTTTCACGGCGGTGGGCAAAGCGTGTTTTTAGATTATGGAAAAAATGTGGGCAGGGCGTTTTCAAAAAGCCCTTGATAAAAAAGCAGACGATTTTAATTCTTCCATCCGTTTTGATTGCAGAATGTACGCACAGGACATTCGAGGCAGTATGGCACACGCTATGATGCTTGAAAAACAAGGCATCGTTTCAAAAACGGACGTGGAGAAAATTTTAGACGGTTTGGACGGGATTTTAAAAGACCTCGATTCCGGTGTGTTGACCTTTGACGAAAATGCCGAGGATATCCACATGTTTGTGGAAGCGGAGCTCACCAAACGTATCGGCGATGCAGGGAAGAAATTGCACACCGCGCGCAGCCGTAACGACCAAGTGGCTTTGGATATCCGTCTGTATTTGCGGGACAAAGCTTTGGAAGTAGTTGCGCTTGTGAAAAACCTTGTGGAAATTGTTACGGATAAAGCGGAGGAAAATGCCGACGTGATTGCGCCTGGGTACACCCATTTACAACGCGCACAGCCCATTTCTTTCGGACATCATTTGATGGCGTATTCCATGATGTTTTTACGAGATATTGGGCGAATTCAAGACGCTGTAAAACGCATGAATTATTCTCCTTTGGGCAGTTGTGCCCTCGCCGGCACTACCTATCCCACCGATCGTGCATACGTAGCGGAAATGCTTGGTTTTGACGGGATTACGCAAAACAGCATCGACGGCGTATCTGATAGAGATTTCTGTGTGGAACTCATGAGCGCGTTTGCTTTGCTCATGACCCATTTATCCAGATTTTCCGAGGAGATTATTTTATGGTCGAGCTGGGAATTTAAATTTATTGATTTAGACGATTCTTACACGACGGGTTCGTCGATTATGCCCCAAAAGAAAAACCCCGACATGGCGGAGCTTGTTCGCGGTAAAACGGGGCGTGTTTACGGCGATTTGATGGCGCTTTTGACGACGTTAAAAGGTTTGCCGCTTGCGTATAATAAGGACATGCAAGAGGATAAGGAAGCGGTGTTTGACGCTTTGGATACGGTGGTGATGTGTTTGGAAGTATTCGCGCCAATGATAGCGACGATGAAAGTGAACGCCGACGTGACGTATAAAGCGGCACAGAAGGGTTTCATCAACGCCACTGACCTTGCCGATTATCTTACGAAAAAGGGTATGCCTTTCCGAGCGGCATATAAAATCGTGGGGACCATTGTAGCGGAATGCATTGAAAAGGATTGTGTTTTAGACAGTTATCCTTTAAGTGAATATAAAAAGCATAGTGTGTTGTTCGAGCAGGATTTATATACAGAAATTGCTTTGGAAACGTGTGTGAATAAACGTACCAGCGCAGGCGGTGCCAGTGCGGCGTCCGTGCGTGAGCAGGTGGAATGGGTGAGAAAATTGCTTTAAAAACAAGGGGCAAGGTTGTCCCCCTTGCGAAGTGCAGAGGCGGAGCCTTTGTAAAAGGAAAACACTATGAAAACAACCGATAGGTTGCGTTATGATAACGCCTATAGGAGTAAACATGAAAAAAGTATTTATTGACGGCAGTGCAGGCACGACGGGGCTTCGTATTTACGAACGCTTGTCTATGCGTGACGACGTGCAGATATTAACGTTATCAGAAGAAAATAGAAAGGACGTTGCGGCAAGAAAACAAATGCTCAATGATGCAGACGTGGCTTTTTTATGCCTGCCTGACGACGCGGCAAGAGAGGCGGTGACGTTGGTGGAGAATCCCGAAACGGTGATTATAGACGCTTCGACAGCGCACAGAACGCTTCCCGATTGGGCGTATGGCTTCCCTGAATTGTCCAAAGCGCACGAAGAGAAAATTTTATCTTCAAAGCGTATTGCCAACCCTGGTTGTCATGCCAGCGGTTTTATCGCGCTTGTGTATCCATTGATAGAAAAGGGTTTGTTGGAGAAAGACGTCTTACTTAGCTGTCATTCGATTACGGGCTATTCGGGCGGCGGTAAGAAAATGATTGCCGAATACGAAAGCGAAAATAAAAATGTATTGCTGGGTGCGCCCCGTCAGTATGGTCTTACCCAACAGCATAAGCATTTAAAGGAAATGCAAGCGATTACGGGGATTGCGAATGCGCCTCTGTTTAGCCCCATCGTTTCCGATTTTTACAGCGGTATGACGGTGAGCGTGCCTTTGTTTAAAAGCCAAATAAAGGGCTCGGTGCAGGATATAAAAGAGGTTTATCGCGAAAAATATAACGGCGTCATCGTGCAGTATAAAGATAGTGTGGATGAGGGCGGCTTTATATCAGGCGCGGCGTTGTCGGGCAAGGATTCCATGTGGGTGAGCGTGGCAGGCAACGAAGAACGTATTCTCTTGGTGGCTTGTTACGACAACCTCGGCAAAGGCGCTTCGGGGGCGGCGATTGAGAGCATGAACATGGCAATCGGCGCGGAGAGAACAAAAGGTCTAATTTTATAAAAAAGAAATATCAAAAAAGGATAAAGAGTATGTTGAAAGAAGTGTTAGGCGGTGTGTGTGCCGCGAAAGGTTTTACGGCGAACGGCGTACATTGCGGTATCCGTAAAAATAAAACCAAACGTGATTTGGCACTCATATACAGCGAAAAAATAGCGAATGCAGCGGCGGTGTACACCACCAATTTGGTGAAAGGCGCTCCGCTTACGGTGACGAAAAATAACATTGCGGACGGCAAAGCGCAGGCGGTGATTTGTAACAGCGGCAACGCAAATACGTGTAATGCCAACGGCATTGAAATTGCCGAAGAAACTTGCGCGCTTTTAGCGGATGCGCTTACGATTTCCGCGCAAGACGTTGTCGTGGCGTCTACGGGGGTTATCGGTCAGCCTTTGGATATCACGCCGATTAAGGCGGGGATTCCAGCTCTTGTGAAGGGACTTGGCGCGCATAGCGATTTGGCGTGCGAGGGGATTATGACGACGGATACCAGACCCAAAGAAATCGCTTATGAATTTACTGTCGGCGGTAAGATTTGCCGCATTGGCGGTATTGCAAAGGGCAGCGGTATGATTCACCCGAACATGGCGACGATGCTTGTGTTTGTAACGACCGACTGTGCGATTTCTTCCAAGATGCTTGCAAAAGCTTTGTCAGCAGACGTGAAAGATTCCTTTAACATGGTAAGCGTTGACGGCGACACGTCCACGAACGATATGGTGTCCGTTTTAGCAAACGGCATGGCAGGGAATACGGAAATTGTGGCAGAGGGCGAGGATTACGACGCGTTCTGTCAGGCGCTTGGGGCGGTGACGCAGCATCTTTGTCGCTTGATTGCAGGCGATGGCGAGGGTGCAACCAAATTACTGGAATGTAAAGTGTGCGGAGCAAAAGACGAACAAACAGCGAAAGTGGTGGCAAAATCGGTGATTTGTTCTTCCTTGTTCAAGGCGGCAATGTTTGGCGCAGATGCGAACTGGGGCAGAGTTTTATGTGCAATCGGTTATGCAGGCGCGGACGTGGACGTTATGAAAGTGGGTGTATGCTTCCGCTCGGCGAAAGGCTCGATTGTTGTTTGTGAGAATGGTGCAGGCGTGCCGTTCTCGGAAGAAAAAGCCAAGGAAATTTTGCTCGAAAGCGAGATTGAAGTTTTGATTACGTTGGGTGACGGCGAGGGGAAAGCTACCGCTTGGGGCTGTGATTTGACGTATGATTATGTGAAGATAAACGGGGACTACCGTACCTAACCAGCGTTCCGCACCCCATGGGTGTTTCGTCTTTCTATCTTTCTATATAGCTTGGAGAGGTGCGTTGTCGGGGGGAGAAGATTTGATATGTCATATCGACTGAGCGATAGTACTCCCTCATTGTCATGCCGACTGGAACGAGCGGTCGCGAGTGGAATGGAGTGTATCCCCTCTTGTCATTGCGCTCAGCTTGCTACTTACCATGCTTGTCATTGCGAGCGAAACGAAGTGGAGTGTGGCAATCTCGTATAAAATATAGACATAAGGAGTTTTTAACATGGATATACAAAAACCTACAACGGCACAGCGTGCAGAAATTTTAACGCAGGCGTTGCCGTATATCCAAAAATATTATAATAAAATCATTGTCATCAAGTACGGTGGCAACGCTATGATTAATGATGAATTAAAAGAAGCCGTGATGGGGGATATCGTGTTGCTTTCCCTCATTGGTATCAAAGTCGTGCTTGTGCATGGCGGCGGACCTGAAATTACCGAAATGCTCGGCAAAATCGGAAAAAAATCGGAATTTGTCAACGGTCTTCGCGTCACCGACCAAGAAACGGTGGACATCGTGCAGATGGTGCTTGCAGGCAAGGTGAATAAAAATCTTGTCAATCAGCTTGAATGCAAGGGTGGCAAAGCGATTGGACTTTGCGGTATGGACGGACACATGATTCGCGCGAAAAAGGTGGATGAAAAACTGGGTTTTGTTGGGGAAATCACCGACGTCAACGTTTCGCCTATTGTGGACGTGTTGGAAAAGGGGTATATTCCCGTCATTTCCACAGTCGGCTATGATATGGAGGGGAACACCTATAACATCAATGCAGACACGGTTGCTGCGCGGATTGCAGGTGAATTGAAAGCCGAATGCTTGATTTCCATGACGGATATTGTTGGGCTTTGCCGCGATAAGGACGACCCTTCCACCCTCATTCCCAAAGTAATGGTTTCCGAAGCACCCAAGCTTATTCGTGACGGTATCATTAGCGGCGGCATGATTCCAAAAATCAACTGCTGTATCGAAGCCATTCGTCGTGGCGTACACAAGGTCTTTATTTTAGACGGTCGCATTCCCCACTCCATTCTCATCGAAATCCTAACGGATGAGGGGATTGGGACTATGTTCGTTTCTGGCAATAGAATCAAGTAAAAAACGACGTATATACGTCGTTTTTTACTTGATTCTATTGCCAGAAACGAACATAGTCCCAATC
>SVHQ01000113.1 GCA_015055785.1 Clostridiales bacterium
CACATCTTTTTTATAATTGCAAGCATTTTTACGAACATTTGTTCATTTTTTATAAAAAAAGTCGAATTGGTTAAAATTCGACTCGATTTATACAATATTTTGTGGTTTTTTCTTTATTTTTGTTTGAATTGCAAAGATAAAGTTTTCTCGCCTATCCCAACCGTGATATACAAAATCCCCTTTTTTAACGGAAATTCTCTTTTTAAATAATTATTATCTTCGCTTATTAGCATGATTGTTTCCTTATCTTTATTATATTCATACTTCCCTTTCAACGTCTGTTTTTCTTTCCCTTTCTCGCAAAAAGTCAATATAAATTTATTTTCTTTTTCCAACGTAAAGCAAACGTCTTCCAACGCATTTAAATAATCCACTCCGCCAAATAAAGCCTGCGTACATTCGTATTCCCCTAAATAGGGTTTTGTAATATCCTTTAAGGAATGATCCTTCCAGCCAGAAAAAAGCATTGACAGAGTGCAAAGCAACGTAAAAATAGCAGTTTTCATCATATTATTCTCCTAAGAGAATTATGCGTTGTTTCTTCCGATTTATACCTTTTCAGCTCTTTTCCTGCGTTTGTATTTTCGTTCATGTTGGCGCTCCCGCGTAATTCTTTCACTGTTGATAATCACGCCGATTATAAAACAAATCATCAGCACGTACAGCCATAATAAAAATACAATCACCGTACTCAAAGTTCCGTATAACCGCCCAACGTTGCCTATTTTTATATATATGGAAAAACCAATCAGCGCCAACGCCCAAGCACCGATTGTCACAAACGTACCCGGCAAAAACCGTTTGAAATGGGTCTTATATGGACACACATACATATTTAATAAAAACACCAGTAAAAAGGATAATATCAGCAGTAAAAAATAGTCGGCAATCTTTTCCCATCCATACGGCAAAATTCGAGAAAAAAGAAACGCACCTAACGCGAAGAATAACAAAAAGGTGACAATTAACGTCATGAAAATCGTCCATAACAATAAAGCACCTGCCCGCACGTGCAAGCCTTTTTTCGGGCGGCGATAGTCGTAAATAATTTCACCGCTTCGTCGCATTTGATAAAAAAAGGTCGTGGACGAATATAGTGTGGTTACAATTAAAACGACCGATACGCTCGCCGTTGCATTCGATGCTTCGCGCCTTACGTACGAAAGGACATTTTCTACTGAATCGAAAATCGGCAACGAAAAAATTCTGTCGGTGTTGATAGGCAATTTCCCAATAAGCAACGTAAGCCAAAAAGACAAAGGTACTATGGACATAATGAGGAAAAACACCAGCGTCCCTGCCAACGTTGAATATTTTTTTGCCGTTAATAATTGATATTTCTTTTTGAGATATAAATAGCACTTCCGTAAATAGTTCATTGGATTATTATTGCTAATTATTTGCTTTTCTAACCGTAAAATTTGAAAAGCGACGGTATTTCTACCATCGCTCTCTTTTTTTATCTTTTGCTAAGCCAACACAGCTTAAAACCAGCGGCGACAGCTTTGGCGACGTTGACAGCCATATCCATAACCACAGCCACAACCACTATTCGTCGTTGCAGTCGACGCGTTTTGCGTAAGACCATTTAACGTATTGCCACAAAAAGTGACACACGTGAAACTTCCATTCCCGTTGTTACCCGTTGCCGTATCGTTGGAGTTTGTGTTATTGTTACCGCAACTATTCTGGCAGCAGTTGCAGCAATTATGACAGCAGTTGCAGTGGCAACAAGATGAACAACCGCAATTTGTTGCATTTCTCGCGTAAATATTTCCATTGCAACCACGACACATATACTGCGTACCCCAACCGTTAGAATAATTCGTGGAGTTTGCATAAGATGCATAGTTACAATTGTTCAAAACACTGCTCGCACTTGCATTATAAAAATTGCACATAATCGTATATCAATCCTTCTTGTGTATTTGAGGCGAACCTCTATTATAATATATGCAAGCGTTTGTTTTTTCGTTATTATATAATTATCATAAAAGAACAACCGTAGAAAATTCTGTGGTATCATTCTTGTTGTAATAAGTTAATCTTTCCCCGTTCTTTAATTTAAAATATCGCCAACACCGTTTAATGCCTACAATTTTTATAGAATACATCTCCTTATGGCGAAAATATTTCTATGCAAGCACCATTGAATAAAGGCCAAAATAAATATTGCGATAATAGCGATTAGCCATAAACCACCACAAGCCATACCGATGACTGTAGTTGTCCACACACCCACCGTCGTCGTAAGACCATGTATCTCATTCTTTCTATACACAATAATCCCTGCCCAAAAAAACAATCTCTGCAAAAATTTGTGCTGCTACACGGGCAAAATCCGCCTCTGCGTCGAATGCAAATTATGAAATAATCATCATGAGCGCCGAACCAGAAGAAACAATGGTATAATTTCATAATCATGAAGTGTGTAATTTTCAGTTTAATGAAAACAAAATCGCCGCTTTTACTATCTATCAATTACGTTAAGAATAACATAGTCCGCCTGCGTTCAATCAATCATTTTTTAATTAAACGCATACACGCCCCTATCAAATTGTTAAAATTGGTCAAAAAAATAAAGCCTCTCGTATTTGAAACGTTCAAGTATGAGAGGCTCTTTGGCTATTTTCTTATTCCCATTCGCTTAAAATCCGAATATATAGGCACTGATTGAACCCATTGTTGAAATTTCTTATAGATTTCCTCTACCTTTTTCAGCCTAATATTTCCCCTTTGAAAAATATCGGTATCAAAACGGTATCAACAGCCCTATTCCTTTTACTTGGTCGTAGTATAGCATACTCAAAAATAAATTGCAAGTGGTTTGCAAAAGAAAAATGAAAGTTTTTTCCGCCAAAAAAGTAGGGTAGAAAAAAAACAGGAGAAAGAGTTTGGGTTGCGGACGCCCCTTACTCGGTTCAGAGCATCGGTCAATGCCCGCTGCTTCAAGGCGTTCACGCATTTTGGCCCAGTGGGTTACGATTCAGCGCATTGTGTCAAGCCGTGGGTTACAAATACACAAACTCCGCAAAAATAAAAGGATTTTGGTGGGTTGTGGAGTGGGTTGCTTATTATTTCGAGCGTTTATTTGCTTAAAACGTATTTTATGATTTGGATAATTTCCTTACAGTCTTTCAACGACAGTTTTATTTCTTTTGCAATTTTTAACAAATCTTCTTCCGTTGGTTGCCCATTACCCAAAACCGTCATTTCGTGTTCTGGCTTATTCAGCGTAGGCGTAATATCATATGCAGGCGAAAGCTCGTAACCGCCCTTTTGCTCGTTGTAGAGAAACGCAAAATTTTTACCGTGGTCATCGCGATTGCCGTACAAAACGTTGAAACACATTCTGCGATACGCTTCATACAAATCGTCCTTATCTATGCAAATTTCTTTAACAACCTGAAAGAAATGCATATAGTCCAAGTTGGGAACTTTATGCGTAGTTTCAAGCAAGGATGCCAAAGAAATCATATGCACTCGCTTTTCCCCTTGTCTATCAAAACGTTTTGTTCCAAAATACCCCGAACAAAGTTTTGACGGATACAGCTTAAACTCGTTGACATTGATTCCACAAGCACGCGCAAGTTTATTTGCTTGCACTTCCCTCTCCCCAATATTTTTCGGATCGTAATTGCAAGGGAATTTTATAATCCAAGACTCGCCGTCAATTTTTACGTGCGCTTTCGGTCTTGCACCGCCGCTTGAACCGCCCAAACGGTAAACTTCGTCTAAATTGACGTTATCAGTTTCATCGTCAAGAATTTTCTCCGCTTCGCTTGCGATAAAATCCAAATCAAAATTGTCCGTTTCGTCATCGGCTATTTGCGTCGGCTCATAAGTCAAAGCTCCCAAACCACTACCGCTAATAAGTGTTAGTTTAGTAAGCGGAGAAAGTCTATCCGCATTAATGCCCTGCTTGGCAAGCATTCTGCGAACGAGAAGTTCACCCCAACCATCGGGCAGAGAATCGTGGAATACCCCATATAATCCCCCAAAGGTCGCCTTGCTCGAACGATATATTTTATTCGATAACGGCAAAGAAAGCGGAGAAATGCTAAAACCGTTTTTTACCCATTTTTCGTCGTATTGAAAGGCAATCCCATCGTCCAAATCCGCAAGATAGCCCACCGTTTCGCCATTATATTTGACTGTAAGTTTTTTAACCTTGCTAATCATCCTTCAAAATCCTTTAAGTTTGTTATCGACGAGCCCTTGAACAACTCTTCAAAATCTTTCAAGCAATGAAGCGCATGCGCTATCTTCAATAGCGAAACGAGAGATATTTCCCCCGTTGATTCAAAGCGACGAATAGATGCGTAACTAACGCCCGATTGTTCCGCAAGGGCCTTTTGCGAAATCTTCATAGCCTTGCGTTTTTTCTTCACGCGCGCGACCATATTATTTAATACGCTTTCTTCTGTAAGCGCATTCACAAATTGTCCTATATCAAAATTCCGTACCATAGTGCTATTATTTTAGCATATCACATCGCTTTTGTCAAGATAATTGCTTATATTTAGGCAATTTATTTATTGAACATAAAAATAAAACATCTATTAAGATTTTTGTTCCAAATAGATGTTTTTCATTTTTATTCGATTTACTATGTTAAATTGTGTTTTATACGCAGCTCCGCGCGGTCTTTCTTCCACCGCAATTTAATTTTTCTCCTTATCAAAAGTATTCTTTTGTATTTTTTAAATCTTCCATATTCATACAGAGGTGGATTCGAAGCAAAGATGTCTTCTGTAACCCTTTATTTTAAAGGGATTCAGAGACACGCTCCACAAACGCTCCAAGTCAACTTTTATTCATTTAATTATCATCAATCATTATTTTATGGAGCGCAATTTAATAATTCCTTCAAATTTCCTTATAAAGTTACACCTGTTTTATAGAAGGCGATTTCTCGAATGTCTTCACTCTTGCACTTGTATTCGCCGTTGACGGTTTGTACAAGTAAATCAAACAAGCCGTCTTCGTCCATGGAATAGGCGTTAAAGTCTATCCAGTTGGATTTATGCGCCGAGATGTTGTTGTTCGTACCGATTTTCATCGTCGGTACAAAGGTGCTAAACGGCGTGCCCCTGCCCGTCGTGAAAAGCACGATTTGACAACCGCTTGCAGCGAGTGCCGTTGCAGCAATTAAGTCGTTCCCCGGTGCATTCAACGCAGACACGCCCTGCTCCTTTACAAGTTCACCGTAATCAAGCACGTCCACGATTGCGCTCGTCCCTGCCTTTTCGATACACCCCAAGGACTTTTCTTCCAAGGTCGTGATACCGCCCTTTTTGTTGCCGGGGCTGGGGTTTTCGTATACAGGGAAGCCTTGCTTCGTATAGTACGCCTTAAAGTCTATAATCATTTGCTTATATCTTTCATAGACCTCTTGCGTTTTGCACTTGTTCATTAGGATTTGTTCCGCGCCGAACATTTCAGGGACTTCCGTTAAAATTGCGCTACCGCCTGCTCCTACGATTTTATCGCTTATTTTCCCTACAAGCGGATTTGCGGTCAAGCCCGAATAACCGTCACTGCCACCGCATTTAAGCCCGATGCAAAGCTCGGAAAAATCCACTTCTTCCCTTTGCAGGTCTTTTGCCTTATCGATAAAGCCTTTCAAGATTTCCATTCCGTAGGCGTGTTCGTCCTCTACGTCTTGGCTATTAAAATAGGCGATATTGTCCCTATTGTACGGAGCAAGATATTCCTTAATTCCGTCCAATCCGTTATTTTCACAACCAAGCCCTACGAATAAGACGAAGCTTGCGTTGGGATTTAATGCAACCGCGCATAAGAGTTTCTTGATATTCTCGTTGTCTTCGCCAAGCTGCGAACAGCCGAATTGATGCGTCAACGCATATACCCCGTCAATACTGCCCGTGATGTATTTTTGAGCTTCATTTGCCATACGAATACATGCGTTGTTTACACACCCAACCGTCGGGATAATATAGATTTCGTTTCTTATCCCTGCACGACCTTGCTTTCTCTTAAACCCTTGAAAAAAATACTTGCTATTTACGGGAATATTTGCGTTAAACTCGTACCTGTATGCCACATTTTCGTCCAAATGGGATTTTACATTGTGCGTATGCACCCATTCGCCTTTGGCTATATCCGCTGTGCTTCTTCCGATAATTTCGCCGTATTTGATAATGTATTCGCCCTTTGGTATGTCGCAAAGCGCG
>SVHQ01000004.1 GCA_015055785.1 Clostridiales bacterium
GGCGTAATGGTAGGCAACTGGTAGGATGAATAGAAAGGTTTTATATATAATATAAAAGGCGGCTTTGATTAAAGGAAAAGGAAAACGGTTATAAATATATCATATTATGGCTTAGTTTTTTAATTTGTTTTGGGTTTTTGAGGTTTTTTTATAAAAAACAGCTGAAAACGCTTTCATTTTTTATGGAAATATTGTACAATAGAAAATGACGGATTATGGCTAACTAAGTCTTTATAATCCAAATGAACAGTAAAAAATTAACGAAAAAATAAATGATATCGGAGTTTTTATGGGATTGATTAAATATTTAACGGGTAGCGATAGCAGAAAAAGCTTGAAAAAGCTCAATCAAATGGCGGACCGCGTAGAAGAATTAGAGCCGAAATATCAGGTGATGGACGACGAAACGTTGAAAGCGCAAACGCAGGTGCTTAAAGATAGATTGGCTGCGGGCGAAACGTTGGACGATATTCTTTACGATGCGTTTGCAGTGCTTCGTGAAGCGGCTAAACGTGTTTTAAATATGCGCCATTTCCGTGTGCAGATTATCGGCGGTATTTGTTTGCATCAAGGCCGTATTGCCGAAATGCGTACAGGTGAAGGTAAGACGCTCGTTTCCACGTTGCCTGCCTACCTCAACGCTTTGACGGGCAAGAGCGTGCATATCGTTACGGTTAACGACTACCTTGCAAAACGTGACGCGGACTGGATGGGGAAAGTGCATAAGTTCATGGGGCTCACGGTCGGCGTAGTTGTGCCTGGCATGGAAGATAACGAAAAGCAAGAAGCCTACAAGTGTGATATCGTGTACGGTACCAACAACGAATTTGGCTTCGACTATCTTCGTGACAATCTCAAAACAGACCTTTCTAAAATGGTACAGCGCGATTTGACGTTTGCCATTGTCGACGAAGTGGACTCCATTCTTGTCGATGAAGCAAGAACGCCGCTTATTATTTCGGGTAAAGGGGAAAAGTCCTCCGATTTGTACGTACAGGTAGACCGTCTTGTTCGCACGTTGACGGGCGGTTTTGACGACGATTTGAAAGACGAGCAGGAAGCTGCGGAAGCGCAACGTGCTGCCAATAAGAAAAAGAATAAGAAAAAGAAGGTAGTGGACGATTTCGATGATGAAGAGGAATACGTTGACTACACGAAGATGACCCTTGAAGAACAGGCTAATTACGAAGCAGAGTTAGCTGAAAAGCGTGCTGCGGCGGCTTTGGCTGCCCCCGAAGGCAAGCGTTCTTTGGCGGCTGCAAGAGATTGGGATTACATCATCAACCGTAAGGAAAAAACGGTGGAACTCACCGATAGCGGTGCGAGAAAAGCAGAACGCTTCTTCCACATCGACAACATTGCGGAAATCGAACACGCTGATTTGAACCACCACATCCAGCAGGCGTTGAAAGCGCATAAACTCTTCAAGTTGGACGAAGATTACATCGTAAACGAAGGGGAAGTTGTCATCGTTGACGAATTTACGGGCCGTCTTATGATAGGCCGTCGTTATTCGGACGGGCTGCATCAGGCAATCGAAGCGAAAGAAGGCGTGGAAGTGCGCAGCGAAAACAAGACCTACGCAACCATCACTTTCCAAAATTATTTCCGTTTGTACAGCAAACTTTCGGGTATGACGGGTACGGCAAAGACGGAAGAAGCGGAATTTAGAACCATCTATTCCTTGGACGTTGTGGAAATCCCCACAAACCGTCCCATCAAACGTGTCGATTTGCCCGATATGGTATATTCGACGCTGGAAGGCAAGAAACGCGCCATCATCAACGAAATCATGGAACGCCATGAAAGCGGTCAGCCCATTCTTGTGGGTACTTCTTCGGTAGATAAATCGGAAGAAATTTCCCGTCTTTTGAAAAAGAACGGCGTTAAACATAACATTTTGAACGCAAAGAACCACGAACGCGAAGCAGAAATCGTTGCGCAAGCAGGCAGACTTAACGCCGTTACCATTTCTACGAACATGGCAGGGCGTGGTACCGACATCTTGCTCGGCGGTAACCCTGAATACCTCGCGAAAAAGCGTTTGAGAGAAGAGGGGGCAAAGCACGAGGAAATCGAGCTCGCTACGAGTATGTATATCACCGATATCGACGAAGCAACGCAGAAGCTTCGCGATAGATATAAAGAAGTATATGCTTACTATAAAAAGCAGACGGATGAAGAAAAGGAAAAGGTAATTGCGGCAGGCGGTCTTTGCATTATCGGTACGGAACGTCACGAATCCCGTCGTATCGACAACCAGCTCCGTGGCCGTGCAGGTCGTCAAGGGGATATCGGTATGTCGGTGTTCTATCTCTCGCTTGAGGACGAACTTGTATTACGTTTCGGCGGCGAAAGAATGAAATCGTTGTATCAGACCTTTAAAATCGACGAAGATACTTGTTTGCAATCGAAAATGCTTTCCAGCGGTATTGAAAACGCACAAAAGAACATTGAAGGCAGAAACTTCGGTATTCGTAAAAACGTATTGCAATACGACGACGTTATGAACAAACAGCGTGAAGTTATGTACGGCGAACGTATGAACGTGCTTCGCGGTGCGAACGTGCATGAGCAAGTGCTTAAATATATCCCCGATTACGTGGCAGAAACGTTGTCGGCGGCGGTGAACGTAGAAGATATGCCCGAGCTTTGGAATGAAGCGGAACTCAATGCTGCGCTCGAAGCGAAAGTGTTGCCTGAAGGGACGAATTACGTCACGCGCGAACGTTTGACGAAGTGGGATTATGAATTGGCTTTGAAGAAGATTTCTAAAAAAGTCGAAAAAGAATACGAAAAGAAGATTGAAGAACTTAAAGAACTCGGCATCGATTTCTATGCGGTGGAACGCAGAGTATTGCTCATGACGGTGGACAGAAACTGGATCGACCACATCGACGCAATGGATCAATTGAGAAAGGGTATCAGTCTTCGTGCGTACGGTCAGGTTGACCCGATTATTTCTTATAAGAAGGAAGGCTTTGATATGTTCGACGAAATGGTAGAACGTATCCAGCGCACGACGATTAGCGTATTGTTGAAGGTGAAAGTGGAAGGCCGTCCTGTGCTTGCTCCTGCACCTACGCCTACGCCTGCTCCTGCGGCTGCGCCTACCTCTTCCCCTCGTCCTTTCCGCAGACAGATGCCTGATCAAAACTGGCGTCCTTCCACGCCTGCTGCAAACAACGCGCAGGACAAAAAAGACGGCGAATAATATAAAGAGTTCTATTGTAAAAGAAAGGCTCTGCCACAATAAATAATGAATAAGGAATTTTTATGTTCAAAGCAGACGATTACAGATTAAAAATACAAGGTATGCACTCGGTGCTCAAAGAAGCGGAATACGCTTTGGATATCGAACATCTCCGTCCCCGTCTTGCGGAATTGGAAAAGGAGCAGGAAAACCCCGAAATTTGGCAGGATTTAGAAAAATCTACCAAAATCGGCAAGGAAGTTTCTGCGATTCGTAACAAGATTGCCGCATACGAAAAAGGTGCAACGGCGCTTTCCGACGCGGAAGATGTTGTCGACCTTATCGAGGAAACGGAAGACGAAAGCTTGATTCCCGAGCTTGATGATATGCTTGCAACGGCGGAAAAGGATATCGAAGATATGCGTATCCGTGCGATTTTGAAAGGGGATTACGACAATCACAACGCCATGCTTACGTTGCATGCCGGTGCAGGCGGTACGGAAGCGTGCGATTGGTGTCAAATGCTCTACCGTATGTATTGCCGTTATTGTGAAAAGATGGGCTTTAAGGTGAGCGAACTGGATAGAGAAGCTGGCGATGGCGCCGGGTTTAAGAGCGTTGCATTCCGTGTGGAAGGGGAAAATGCCTATGGGTATTTGAAAGCGGAGATGGGCGTACACCGTCTTGTTCGAATCTCTCCCTTTGACGCAAACAAACGCCGTCAGACCTCGTTCTGTTCGTTGGAAGTTATGCCGGAAGTTGAGGACGACAACGAAGTGGAAATCAACGACGACGATATTCGTATTGATATTTACCATTCGGGCGGTGCAGGCGGTCAGAACGTAAACAAGGTTGCTTCTGCCGTGCGTATCACCCACTTCCCGACAGGTATTGTTGTGCAGTGCCAAAACGAGCGTTCGCAATTACAAAATAAAGCAATGTGTTTTGCGATGCTTCGTTCGAAATTACTTGAAAAGAAAATCGAACAGCGTCAGGCAGAAGCACAGGCGATGAAAGGGGATGTGAAGAAAATCGAATGGGGCGCACAAATCCGCTCCTACGTGTTCTGTCCTTACACCATGGCAAAAGACCATCGTACAGGTTATGAAAAAGGCGATATTCAAGCGGTAATGGATGGGGATATCCACGGCTTTGTTATCGACTATTTAAAAAAAGCGTAAGTGAAAAATAAGCGCAAATAAGTGAAATGGAGGGGGCAGGTACGAGTTTACCGCCCCTTTTTGGGTGAATTGACTTGCTTGCAAGTCGTGAATTGCGTTCTTTGAATGCGTGAATTTTCACTTCGCTCAGTGAATGGCACAGCGATGCTGTGCGTTGCGGCATGGATTTATAAAATATAGCCATAACGTAAACCAACGGGTTTACAATGCACGCAAACTTGTTTGCAATTCACGCCCATAAGGGCAATTCACGAACGCATAGCGTTCAATTCACTTGGAGTATATATGTATAATCCTTTTGAAAATCTTGATTTGAATAAACCCGAACCGATTATTCTCGGCATTGAAACGTCCTGCGACGAAACGGCAGCGGCGGTGATTCGCGGTAGAAAAATTTTATCGGATGAAATCGCATCTTCTGCCAGTATTCAGGCTTTGTACGGCGGCGTTGTGCCAGAAATCGCTTCGCGCGCGCATACCGATTACGTGGCGGAGGTCGTGGAACAGGCTGTAAAAAATGCTGGTATTACGTATGCGGATATTGACGCGGTGGCAGTTACTTACGGCGCAGGACTTTTGGGGGCATTGCTCGTGGGCGTGTCTTTTGCGAAAGCTTTTGCCTATGCGTTGAACAAGCCTTTGATTGCGGTCAATCACATTCGTGGACATTTGGCGGCGGCGTATCTCGATTCGCCTGATTTAAAACCGCCTTTCGTGACGTTGCTTGCAAGTGGCGGTCATACGGCGATTTTGTACGCGAAATCGGAATCAGAATTTGAAATCCTCGGCGCGACGCTCGACGATGCGGCAGGAGAAGCGTTTGATAAAGTAGCAAGAGTTTTGGGTTTGAAATACCCCGGTGGGCCGAATATTGAAAGATGTGCATTAGAGGGTGTGGCAAACGTGCCGATGCCGAAGATGCTCAAAGGCGGCGGCGGTTATAATTTTTCTTATAGCGGTTTAAAAACGGCGGTGATTAATTATTGCCACACAAAAGAACAAAAGGGCGAAAGCTATTCCAAGGCGGACGTTGCGGCGTCTTTCCAATGCGCGGCGGTGGACGTTTTGGTGGAAAAAACAATTGCGGCGGCGATAGAAAAACAAGCCGATTGTATCACCGTGGGTGGCGGCGTGGCGGCAAACACCTATCTTCGTCAAGCCTTAACAAAGGCATGTAAGGAAAAGGGTTTGCGGCTTGTATTGCCTGAAAAACGGTATTGCACGGATAATGCGGCGATGATTGCGTCGGAGGGTTTGGTGCAATATCGGTTGGGTAATTTTGCGGATATGACGTTGACGGCAAAAGCTTCCATTCCTTTGGCGGCGACCTTGGAAACGGTGCAGAGCCGCGCGGCGAAAAAATAGGGAGGGAGTCATGGAAGTTTGGCATCTTTTTCTGCACGCCTTAAAGGATACCCTGCCTCTTTTGCCTTGGATATTGCTTATGTATATCCTCATAGAGCTTTTGGAAAATAAGACGAACTTAAAAAATTCCAATCGCTTAGGCGGAAAATTGGGGCCGCTTTTAGGGGCGGCGACGGGGTTGATTCCTCAATGCGGTTTTTCCGTGATGGCGGCGAAATTATTTGAACAAAAATATATCACGATAGGGACGTTATTTGCCATTTTCTTTGCGACCAGTGACGAAGCGTTTATCATTATGCTTTCCTCGGGTGAAGGGGCGGCCTGGGTGTTGCCTATGTTGGCGGCAAAGATATTTATTTCCCTTGCGGTTGGGTATGCTGTAGACGGCACTTTGAAAATGTTAGGACGGGGGCAGGTATGCGTTGAAATGCCTGAAACGTATAATGGAACGCCCAATACGACGCATGAAATTTTTATACAACGTTATTTGGAAGAGCGTGACGTAGAGGTGAATTGTTCTTGCGGACGCCAACACGATGCGGCGCGGCCTTGGATGAATTATCTCGTATATCCCATTTTGCACGCCTTGCGCGTGGCGGCGTTTATCTTGCTCGTCAATTTTGTATTGACGTTGGTGATTCATGGCGTGGGCGAGGATAAGTTTGAGGCGTTTTTGCACAGCAGCCGTTTTGCCCAACCCTTTATTGCCTGCTTGATAGGGCTTATTCCCAATTGCGCTTCCAGCGTTGTGTTGACGGAGACTTTTTTAAGCGGCGGTATTTTTTTTGGTTCCTGCCTTGCAGGGCTTTGCGCGAATGCGGGCATGGGATTTGTCGTGTTATTGAAAAACGTAGGACAATGGAAACGTAACGTGAAGATGATTTTGTTTTGTTATATTGTTTCCGTTTGTATTGGTTTGTTGTTTAATATCGTGCCTTTAACGGTGTAATAGAGAAAGAAAAATACCGCGAAACTGTTTGAAAGGTGACGTTTTCGCGGTATATATAATATAGAAGTAATTTTCATTTGGGAGGGTTACACGAATGGAAGAAGTAAAAATTTTTGGCTTGAAAGAGGGAGAATTGCATATTTCTCTTTCGGGTGATATTGATTTGGGGAACGCAGAAGCCTTTTATCAAACGGTGATGGAAGGGTATCAGGCGAATAAAGGCAACGTCGTTTTTGCGTGCGAGGAATTGAATTTTATCGATAGTACGACGCTCGGTACGTTCGTAAAGATTTTAAAATCGGTGAAAGTGGACGGATATACGATGCGTTTGACGGGTTTGCAGGCGAAAATAAAAAAATTGTTTTTGATTTGCTCGCTGGATTCCATTATGCAGTTGGATTGAGAAACGGGGAATACTTATGGAGAAATTTTCAGTTACGTTGCCCTTGACGGGGGAATATTTAACAACGGTACGTTTGACAACGGGCGGACTTTGCGCGTTGGCAGGCTTTGACGTGGACGCGGCGGAGGATTATAAAGTCTGCGTTACGGAAAGTCTTTTGATTTTGAAACGTAACGGTTTCCGCTCTGCCAATATTCAATTTACCGTAGGTGAAACGCTTGGTTGTTTGGTATGCGGTTTAGATGGGGGAGCAGAAGTAGAGGAAACTTTGGAAGACGATATTTCGCGCGCGTTGCTTTCGGCATTGCTGGGCGAAGTGGAATTTGTAAAAAATTCGGAAAATAGAGTGGAAAAGATCGCATTTGAAGGTTGAGTATGTCGGAAATGAACGAGCTGTTTCAGCAATACAAAGAGAGCGGCGATGTTGCTTTACGCAATAAAATTGCCGAAAAATATCTCTACATAGCCGATATTCTCGCCAAGAAATTCGTGGGACGCGGAGTGGAGTACGACGACTTGAAGCAGGTCGCCGCGCTTGCGCTTCTTCGCGGTATCGACCGTTTCGATCCAGACATGGGTATGCAATTTACTACTTTTATCACGCCGACCATCACGGGGGAAATTAAAAATTATTTCCGTGATAAGTCGAGAATGGTGAAATTGCCCAGACGGCTTAGCGAAATCAGCGCGCAGGTGAAGAATTATGCGGCAGATTACGAATCGAAAAACGGCGTAAAACCCAACGTGTCTGCAATTGCGCAGGCGTTAGAGCTGACGGAAGAAGAGGTTGTGCATGCGTTGGAAGTTGGGGGTACGGTTTCCTTAGACGGCATGGCAACGAGCGAGGACGGGGAAAGCGGTTCGCTGTATTCCATGTTGGCGGATGGCGAAGATAAATACGAGGATTTTGAAACAAAAGAAACCTTACGCGCCGCCATGAAAGATTTTTCCGATACGGAAAAGGCACTCATTAAATATCGCTACATAGACGAATTGTCGCAGAGCGAAACGGCAAAACGTTTGGGCGTTTCTCAGATGTTTGTGTCGCGAATGGAAAGAAAATTGTTGCTGCGACTGAAAGAGAATTTGCAGGATTCTTTATAAGGAGGGGCGTATGATTTTTGAAGTTAAAAATTATGCCTCGTTGCAAGAAGCGGTGGATTTGTTGTGTAGTTTCCTCTTAAAAGAAGGTGTGCCGTCGGATAGCATTTTTGATAGCAAATTGGTCGCGTACGAGCTTTTAGGCAACGTTTTAAAGCATGCAGACGGAAAGGCGAAATTGCATGGCAGTATCGTTGACGGTTTTGTGGAATTAAAAATTTACACGGAAACAGCGTTCATTTTGCCGAAAGAAAAATTGTGCCCCGACACCATGGCGGAACATGGCAGAGGCTTGTTTTTGGTGAACGAAGTATGCGAAGAGAGGTTCTATTCGGACGAGGACGGAATCCGCGTGCAGATAAGAATAAAGAAAGCTTAAAGAGAAGCCCTTGCATAACGCATAGGGCTTTTTGTGTGTCCTATTTTTAATAAAAGCAATAAAAAACAACCGACCATTTGCGGTCGGTTGTTTGTAATTTTCAAGAGAAATTCCTATAAAAACAATTAGGAAATTTTGGTGGAATAAATGTAAATTTTATTCAACAATCCATTGGGAATTCTTTCTCTGTATTGGCCAAGATAGATGAATATCATACGGAAGAATTCACGGTTGTCGCCGCCTACAACGTAGTCGGGGATTTCAGGCATAACGCCTTTATATCTCAAAATGAAGAGCTCCGTAAACTGATTTCTTTCTTCTTGATTCAAAGATGCGATGAAGGGGTCGAAACTCTGGCAGTTGTAGAAATCGTAACCGTTCGTGTTTACGCCGCCGAATGCAGGATTTACTTCTTCTGCAAGTTCAACGCCAGCTACAGGGCCGCCTTCATAAGAATAAGCTTCTGCATATTCCTCTACCTTATAAGCCTTGAAAGGAGGTTCGAGGGATTCTTCTTCCTCTTGAGGAACCATCTTAGGACGAGGTATAGAGGGGAACATTTCGAGTTCGGGTTCGTTGTCGCCGTATTCCTCTTCTTCGTTGTCCTTATATTCCGTATAAGCGTATTCTTCTTCCGCTGCAACTTCTTCTTCGTCTTCATCATCGTTTACGTTGAGGAAATTTTCCGCAACAGGTACGGCTGCAACAAGCGCGCCAAGGAAAGAGAAGATGAATGCTTTCAAACCTAAGCTGAAAAGACATACGATACAGAATACCAAAGCGATAGCAAGCTGTGCAATGAAACGAACGCGATGCAACATTTTCGAATCGATTTTCTTCATTACACAGAACTGCGAGAATACAAGACCGATACATGCCAATACAAGGAGTGCGATATGTACGATGTTCGCCGTAGCGCCTTCCCCTGCAAAAGCAACTGCTGCTACCAACAAAATGGTGGAGAGCAACGTAACGCCATACTGTGCTGCAGATTTAAGAACAGACTTTTTGCCAGCCTTGAACACCAACCAACCGTAGATGCCTACGCCGATGATTGCTACCAAAAGAGCAATAATATCAAATTTCGTAGGAAGTGCGGTGATGTAACCGGTGAGGGTAGGTACTGCCAATGCGTAGAAACCTGCGCCAGCAGACATAATTAAAGATGCGATGCGAATTAACAAAGAAGTGTGTTCTTCTTTCAAGAATGCGATTATGCTAAGCGTTGCGGACGCTACCATAGAAAGCAACATCAAAACGATACACATAACCGATACTAAGCCTGCGCCGCTCATCTGTCCGCTAAAACCGCCGAAGAGGAGAGAGGTGCCGGCTACGTAGTTAGCACCGTTATTTTTAACTACCGTATAAGGCAAGAAAAGCGCGATTACGCTAACTGCCGCCAAAACGATGGCGAAGATACGGTCTAAGCTGATTTTTTCAGCTTTGGGAGCCTGTGTCTTTTTGCTCATAACAATTCTCCTGAAAAGTTTGTATTTGAATTTGGAGTTTGCACTATGTATTTCCATATAAGATGGCATAATGAAACTATTCACTCTAAAGTATTATAGCACTTTTAAAAAGGTATGTCAATACATACGAAAAGGAATTTTCATTTTTTCTTTGAAAAAGTTGAAAAAAAATTTCTATTTTTCAACAAAAAAGTAGTATTTTTTATAGTTTAAGCGGAGGCTTTTTTCTTTCAAGGAACGTCACGAAATGAAAATAAAAGGATAAATGGAAAGAGTTGTGTGCGGATATTGGAAAAATGCAGGAAAACCCTTGAAAAATTTTTTCATTTGCGGTATAATAAAAAGAGAAGTTCTTATCTGCGCTATGAAAAGGAAAAAGTAGCGTGATTGTGACAAAGCAGGAGGGATTATGTCCGAGTTGAAAAGAATCGTAAAAGAGATTGAGGAAAAATTAAATATTTTCTTTCTTTTTTACGCGGAAAACACCCATCCTTCGAATGTTCCCGTTTGCGATAAACAGTTTGAGGGGACGACGGACGACGGGAAATACACCTATTTTCGCTTTTTACACCGCAACGTAGGATATATTGGCGTATTGAACGGGGCATCGCAGGTGGAGAAAAACTATGCCTTGCTTTTGCCGTCGTATATCGAGGCGTTTGCAGAAAAGGAAACCGAATTATCCAAGGCAGAGTATTTAAAACGCATTTTACGCGGTGAAAGCTCGTCTATGGGAATTTATAAATACATGACCAAGTATTCCGTGCGCGGCGCGGCTTGCTTTGTCATCGTGTTGCGTGTTCCAAAGCTCATGACGGAAACGCTTGCCGTGTTAGAACAGTACGGCGGAAACAGTTTGGATACAGCCGTGCAGATGAGCGAGGAAGAATGTGTTTTGGTGAAGTTTGTCGGGGACGAGGACAGCGAATATCGCTCCACCGTCGATTATGCGGAATTTTTGGTACAGTCGTTAAAGGAAGAGCTGGGCATTGACGTGCAAGCAGGGGTCGGTGCTACCGTTCGGGAGTTGAAAGACGCCGCGATATCGTATATCGGCGCAGGCAACGCGCTTCGCTATGCGGACGTATTTGAAATTACGGGCAACGTACATTCCTATCGCGAGTTTTTGTTGATAAAAATGTTAGAGGGGATTCCTGAAGGAAAGTTGACGCAATACCTCGCGGAAATGGCAGACGACCGTTTTAAAGAAATTTTTGAAGATGAAGAAATGCTCACAACGGCAGAGGCGTTTTTACAAAGCAGTTTGAACGTCAGCGAAACTTCGAGAAATCTGTACATGCATAGAAATACGCTGCTTTATCGCTTGGATAAGATTGAAAAAGCAACAGGATTAAACATAAGACAATTTTCCGACGCGGTGTCTTTCCGTGTGTTGACGGTGATTCACCGTTTATTAGGGAAATAAAAGGCGATTTGCGGGTTTTTCATTTTTTTTGAGAAACCCGTTTTACGTCAAATTTTGTATGGTAAGGCCTTGAAAGAGGCATATTAAAAGGGTGCATTGATAAAATTGGGCATAGTTGGCTGGCAAGGAGAGAAAAATGCAGAAACAACCGATGCAAATGGATGAATTCATGGAAGAGCAAGCAACGCAGGTGGATTCGGCTGTGGTGAATGAATCGAGCGTGGATGAATCGATAGCGAAGAATAAAAAGAAAAAGATAAAACGCACCGTGTGGACGGTGTTGTTAGCGTTGTTGATTTTCTTTAGCGGTATGACGACGGGATGGTTTTTATTAGAGCCTGAATTTCGTTCGTTAATCAAGACGAAAATCGCCATTGATAATTTCTACTATGAGGACGTGGAGGACGACGTGTTCTTCGGCGCGATTTTTGATGCGGTGAACGGTGAGGTTTTGGATAAATACTCCTATTATATGACCGCGGACGAACTTAAAGAATTTAACAGCGTGGGCGAGGGGAACCGAAGCGGCATAGGTGTTGTGTTTTTAACGAAAGATGCCGAGGGGAATGCGCAGATGTACGTAACGCGCGTGTGTGGCAATTCCCCTGCGGAAAAGTCTGGAATCGAGGCTGGAGATTACGTTTTGGGATTTGGAAAAAGCCAAACGGCGATGATTGAAAGTGTTGTTTTTGCGGAGTTTTCTGCCTTTTTACAGGAACTTGATACCAGCGAAACCTTTTATTTAAAAGTGCGTAAGGGTGCGGAAGCGGATGCGCCGATAAAAATTTTGGCAATTTCTAAAGAAAATTACGTAGAGAATTATGTGTTTTACCGTACGGCGACTGCTTCCTACGGTTTTGAGGGGGAGAAAGCGTTGACAATGGTAGAAAAAGGAAAGCCGCTTACTTGTCTGGATGCGCAGACGGCGTATATTCAATTGGTTGAATTTAACGGCGCGGCGGCGGAGGAATTTAAGCAGGCGATGGATAAGTTCCGCGCGGACGGCATGAAGAATTTGGTGTTGGATTTGCGTGGAAACGGCGGCGGATTTTTAGACATTATGCAGGATATAGCCAGCTATTTTTGTAAGAACACCAAGGAAAAAAGACCGATTGTCGTAAAGGCGGACTATGGCGAGTATCAACAGAATTTTAAGGCTAAAGGCAATTATTACGACGACTATTTCGTGCAAGAGGGCCGTATTTGTGTATTGGCAGATTGCGACACGGCGTCAGCGTCTGAATGTCTGATTGGCAGTATGTTCGATTACGGCGCAATTTCTTATGGCGATATTTGTTTGACAGAGCGTTCGGGCGTGATCAGGACGTTCGGGAAAGGCATAATGCAATCGACTTATCCTTTGCTGCTTGGCGGCGATGCAATTAAATTGACAACGGCGGTGATTCGTTGGCCGATTAGCAATCATTGCATACATGGTAGGGGTGTTTTGCCTGAAGACGGCGCTTTAAGTGTTGCGGAAACGGGGGATGGCGACGCTGAAATCGCGCAAAGTATTGCAAAATTATTCTCTTAATAAGGGAATTATGCATTAAAATAAATAAAACAAAGGGGCAGGTACGCGTTGAATGCAAAAACCTGCTCTTTTTTGATAGGGAAAAGCACGCGGTTAGGGGAACCGCGTGCTTTACTTAATTTATGGAGGTTTTCCTGATAAGGAAACAGGTAAGCAATTTATGAAATGTTATTTGGTTTTGTTTTGTATAGATATCATAATCGATGTTTGCGTAAATTGCGTTGTGGGTATGTGAAAAGCAGTTGAAAATTTATAATTAAATTTCACATAAAAAACGAGGCTTTAAAGCCTCGTTCTTTCTGTTTAGATTGATTAATTTTCTTGACTCTTTTTGATGGAAAGCAATGCTTTTTCCACAACGTTTTCTACGGTGAAGCCGTAATGAGCGAAAAGGAGATTTGCAGGTGCGCTTGCGCCAAATTCGTTCATGCCGATGATTTCACCGCAATCGCCTGCGTATTTATACCAGCTGTAAGGAGAAGCGGCTTCCACGCAAACTCTTGCTTTTGTCTTGGGGCACAGCACTGCGCGTTTATATTCATCCGATTGCTTTTCAAATTCTTCCATACAAGGCATGGAAACAACTCTTGCGCTTACGCCTTGTTCAGCAAGCACAGCCTTTGCTTTTACACAAAGTTCCACTTCCGAACCAGAAGCAATCAACAATACGTCGGGATTTGCTTCACAGTCTTCGAGGATATAGCCACCTTTCAAAGCCTGATCGCCACTGTTTTCATACTGTGGTAAGTTTTGACGGGTAAGCACCAAAGCGGTGGGTTGATTCCCCGTAACGGCAGAAATCCAAGCCGCTGCCGTTTCTTTGCCGTCTGCAGGACGGTACACTTTCATTCCAGGGATAGAACGAAGCATAATTAGCTGTTCTATCGGCTGATGCGTGGGGCCGTCTTCGCCAACGCCAATGGAATCGTGCGTCAAAATATAGGTTACGGGCAATTGCATGAGCGCGGACAAACGTATAGAGGCTTTGCAGTAGTCTGCGAACACGAAGAAGGTAGCGCAATAGGCTTGCAGACCGCCGTGCAGCTGCATACCGTTCGTCATTGCCGCCATTGCGTGTTCGCGGATACCGAAATGCATATTTCTGCCTGCGAAATTTTCAGACGAGAAATAGCCGTATTTATTTTCGTCCGTGTCTTTCATGTCGGAAAGATTGGAAGGAGCGAGGTCTGCCGAGCCGCCCATGAGCTGAGGAAGCTTCGCTGCCAATTTGTTTAAAACCTTTGCGGAAGTTTGACGGGTTGCCATCGGTTTGTCGAAATCGTACAAATCTTTTAATTCGTCAAGGGAAGGTTTTTTGCCTGCCATAGCGTCTTTATACGCTTTTGCCAATGCAGGATAGCTTGTTTCGTATTTTTCAAACAAGTCGTTCCATGCTTCTTCCGCTTTTGCGCCTGCATTTGCGGCTTTTGCACAGTGGTCGAACACTTCCTGCGGACATTCGAAGGGGGGATAGTCCCAGCCGAGGTTTTCCTTGGTTTTTTGTAAATTCTCCGCACCCAAAGGAGAGCCGTGGCATTTTGCCGTACCCTCTAAAGGTGAACCATGGCCGATATGCGTTTTGCAAACGATGACGGAAGGTTTTTCTGCGCAGGCTTTTGCTTGTTCGATTGCATTGGAGAGCGCGACAACGTCATCGGGGCTGGCAACGAGGTCTACATGCAACACTTGCCAGTTTTGTGCGGCAAAGCGCGCGCCGACGTCTTCACGGAAAGTAACGTCTGTGTCACCCTCAATGGAAATTTCATTGTCATCATAGAAGAGGATGAGCTTACCGAGATTGTTCGAGCCTGCAAAGGAGCAAGCTTCGTAAGAAATTCCTTCTTCCAAACAACCATCGCCGCAAAGGACGTAAGTGTAATGATCGACTACGTTAAAGCCCGGCTTATTGAATTTAGCGGCAAGGTGCGCTTCCGCCATTGCCATACCCACAGCCGTTGCGATGCCCTGACCGAGAGGACCCGTCGTTGTTTCAATTCCTGCCGTGTGGCCATATTCGGGATGACCAGGCGTCTTTGAACCGAATTGACGGAAATTCATCAAATCTTCTTTTGTCAAGCCCATATCATAGAGATACAACAAGGTGTAATAGAGCATAGAGCCGTGCCCTGCGGATAAAACAAATCTGTCGCGGTTGTCCCATTTCAAATTTTTCGGATTGAATTTCAAGAAATTCTGAAAAAGGGTGTAAGCGATCGGGGCGCAACCCATAGGAAGACCAGGGTGACCGGACTTTGCTTTATCAATAGCTTCTGCCGACAAGATTCTAATTGCATTGATGGTTGATTTCTGTACGTCCATTCGGATGATTCTCCTAAATTATTTTTATTGTTAGTATATCTAAAAAACACTTTACAAATATATTATTTATTATAGCTGTTTTTTTTCTTTTTTTCAAGTCTTTGAGGTATTAAAAAAAAGGATTTTTTTTACAATCGTTGACATTTTTATTTATATATAGTATAATAAGAAAAATTCCATAGCAAATACGGTATCCTTTTTGCGGAAAGGATTTAATAGGGAAGAGGGAAATCGCCGCTGTCGATTGTTTTGATAGAGGAATAAGAGTTGCCCCGCTGTCGCCGCAACCGTAAGAACGTTTTATTGCTTTTTTTCACTGTTGAAAAATGGGAAGGAAGTGGGCAGGTATGCGTTGAGTGCGTATACAAAGCGTTGTAAGCCGGGAGACCTGCCGTATTTTGTCGCTTGATTTTCGCGGACGGACGAAGAAATAAAGATGCTGCTTTTTATAAAAAGCGGTTGTTTTCCGTATGCCAAAATCGGCGTGCGGATTATTTTTTGGAGGTGTTTTATGAAAGGCATTATGAAAAGTTTGTTGGTTTTTGGCATGGTGTTTTTGTCTGCTTTTGGATTTGTGGGTTGTAAACCCGAAGAAGCGCAGGCAAATCTTACATTTTCCTATAGTCTGAAAACTTCGCAGGAGGGAACGCTTCCCTTGCGCTTGGAAATTGGCGTAGAAGAAGCACAGTATGATTGTACCTTGTTGCAAATTATGCAGGATGCAAAAGACGACGGGAAGCTGGATTTTGAAGAAAATGGTGGCATGATAACGTCGATAAACGGCAAGAAAAATACGGCAGATTTTAGCAGCTGTTGGATGCTTTATACGTCCGATGCGGAAATGGCGAACAACGCTTGGGGTGAAATCACTGTAAACGGCAAAACGCTTGGCCTTGCAATTGTAGGGGCAAACGCTTTGGTTGCTTTAGAGGGTGAAATTTACGTTTGGGAATACGTTACTTTTGAATAAGGGAGTACCATGTACGCGATGAATGACAAAAATCGACAAAAAAATGCGAAGGAAAAACGAAAGGGGAGTGTGGCGAAAGAATGCGCCTATCTCGCCGTTTTTGTCGCGCTTACCATTGCGGTGCAGTTAATATTTGCGGCAGTGCCAGGGGTGGAGCTTGTGACCGTGCTGTTTGTTAGCTACGCCTTTGTTTTTGGATGGAAAAGAGGTTTGACGGCGGCGACGGTGTTTTCCTTGTTGCGACAGATTGTTTTTGGTTTTTATCCCATTGTTTTGATTTTGTATTTGGTATATTTTAATCTTTTGGCTGCAGGCTTTGGAATATTGGGTGTAAAAATCAAAAAAATTGTGCGTGCATTGCCCGTTATCGTGCTGCTGGCGTGTTTAGGAACGGCGTTTTTCCACTTATTCGATAACCTCTTAACGCCGATTTGGTATGGATACTCACAGCGCGCAACGTGGGTATATTTCCAAGCTTCGCTTTCTTTTATGATACCGCAAATTATTTCCACGGCGATAAGCGTTAGTATATTGTTTTTGCCTCTTTGTTCGGTGTTTACATTTGTGCGAAGGGGATTGAAATAAGACGTTTGAGCTTCGGGGGGCTTAAAAAAGTATTGGGGGCTTAAAAAAGGCAAATTTAAAAAAAATATTTTTAACAGATTTCGGTAAATGGAAAAAAAGTATTGACATTTATAAAAAATTGCGCTAAAATAATATGGAGAATATATAGTCGATAAGTATGTTCTTTAAAATTAGCAAAGAACAAATGGAGTTTTGCTTATGGGAAGATATGTAGAACACAGTTTATATGAAGGCGAATGGGTCGTTGAAAAAGCGCCTCGAGACGTATGGGGGCTTGTAGGATATTGGATTTTGGGGATTTTGTTTTTCTTCTTGATCGTGCCTCTTATCGTTGCGATTAAAGAAACGGTTATCTATACACACACGGAATTGGTGTTGACGAATAGACGTTTAATTTTTAAACGCGGTGTATGGCATACGAAAACGAAAGATATTCCCTTGCCCAAGGTAAAGGGTGTCTCGGTAGAAACGAAATTCTGGGGCAGAATCTTCAACGTAAGTACCATTTACATCGATACGGAATACGGTACGATGAAATATAAGATTCAGGACGCGGAAGACTTCAGAACTACTATCATCGGTCAGATCGACCAATTCGAACGTGACCGTCTTGCCGATCAATCTGCGTGGATGGCGCAAGCTTTGCTGCGCGGTATGAAAAACCTGCCTAACTCGCCTTTAAATCCTCCCCGTTATGGGCAGGGATACGGCGCACCTGCGTATGGAAGCAATAGCTACAATGGTAACGGCAATGGTAACGGCAACGGACAACAGCCTGTCGATCCTTATGGCGGTTACGGACGTGATCCTTTTAGCAGAGAAAAATAATTTGAGTATACATAAAAGTGCGGCTTGTTACAAGTCGCACTTTTCTTTTCTATGTTTTCAATGTATAACAATTTGAGTGAGTGTTTTTAACTGTGTAAATGGGAGAAATTGTTGCAGTCTTTCATCATGGTGGTCGTTTCAAAAATTTGTATATTACAGCCGATGTAGGCATATTCGGGCGCGCCACCTGTCAGTTTTTCAATTTTGCCGTCCAAACAAAGTCCTTTTCCAAAGACGTACACCAGTTTTTCGGCAAGCACGGCGTCTAAATATCCTAAAATGCGGTTGAGCTCGACGCTGTATACGTATACGTTGAACGGATAATGCTCTTCTGCGCGGTGTACAAGTTGCAATTCATCTCCTTGGCGGCTTTGAGCTAAAGCACCTTGACGGTCGGGTGACTTCACGCCGTGGATTTTGCAGGAGAGCGGGAAACGTAATCGGCTCTTTTTTAATCGCTGTTTATAAAAAAGTTGTTTAAAAAAGGAAAATATATTCATGGTTTTATCTTAACACGTTTGCGTGCGTTTGTAAAGTTTTCCTTGTCTTTCGTAGCGGAAAAATTCAAAGAAAATTTGTTTTTTTGTCATACTTTTAGGAATAGCGAAAGAATTTCATAAAAAGAAGAAAGAAAACAATGTGAAAATTTATAAAAATACCTTGATTTCCGTCGTTGAATTTGATACAATGAAAGCATAAAAATTAAGGAGCGTTATATTATGAATTATATACAGGCAAAAGAATTGCTTGAAAGTAAAAATCAAGCGCATCTTCTTGAATATTATGACGAATTGGATGAAAGCGGAAAGGCGAAATTGTTAGAAGCGATTGAAAATATCAGCTGGGATTTTGAAGAAGCCTTGGCTTCGCCCGTAGATTTGAGCGGTAAGGGACGTGATATTCACCCGATTAAAGGGCTCCGTTTGTCTGAAATTGAAAAGAAAAAGGCGGAATTTGAAGCGGTTGGTGTGCAAGCGATTCGCGAGGGGAAAGTGGCGGCTGTTTTGTTGGCAGGCGGCATGGGCACGCGTCTTGGCGTGGATGGACCTAAAGGTGCGTATGACATCGGTGTGACGAAACCTTTATATATTTTCGAACAGCAGATGAAAAATCTTTTGGAAGTGGTGGAAAAGTGCGGCGTGAAAGTGCCTTTGTATATCATGACGAGCGATAAAAACCACGAACAGACAACGGCTTTCTGGAAAGAACATAATTATTTTGGTTATGAAGAAAGCGACGTTAAATTCTTTAAACAGGACATGGCACCTGCTGTGGATTATGACGGAAAGATTATTTTGGAACGCAAGGATACGCCTGCGCTTTCTCCGAACGGTAACGGCGGTTGGTTTGCGTCTATGCAGCGCGCAGGGCTCTGTGAAGATTTGCACGCACGCGGCGTGGAATGGTTGAATATTTATGCGGTGGACAACGTATTGCAACGTATTGCCGACCCTGTTTTTGTCGGTGCGACCATTCTTAGCCAAACAAATTGCGGTGCAAAGGCTATTTTCAAGACGAATCCTTATGAAAAGGTAGGGGTTTTGTGTATGGACGGCAATCAGCCCGATATCATTGAATATTATGAATTGACGGACGAAATGGCAAACCAAAAGGACGAAAACGGCGATTTGGAATATAGCTATGGCGTTATCATGAACTATTTGTTCCGTTTGAGCAGATTGGAAGAAATCGTCAATGAAAAAATCCCCGTACATATCGTAGAAAAGAAGATTGAATGTCTTTGCGAGGACGGTGAAACGAGAAAGCCTGAAAAGGAAAACGGCAAGAAATTTGAAATGCTTGCAGTTGACTTGATTAAACTCATGGGTAGTGTATTGCCTTATGAAGTCGTGCGCGAAAAAGAATTTGCTCCCATTAAAAATAAGACGGGCGTGGACAGTGTGGAATCGGCAAGAGAACTTTTGAAATTGAACGGAGTGGAGCTGTAATGGAAAATATTGTTGAAGTGGAAGGGAATGAAAAACTGCAACGCTTTATTCAATTACTTTGCGAATTAAATCATCAAACGGTAGAAATGTTGAAAACTGGCAACACGGAACATCTTTTCGCGATGAACGACACGATTGAAGAAATGTATGCGATTCAACACGGAAACAAGGAGGAAGTCTATACGGCGATTGAGGACGATGCGCAGGTGATTTATAAAAATTTCAATGCGATTATCGCGATGATTAATAGCAACGAGAGTGACGTTTTAGATCAAGCTACTTCGGATGCGGTAAAGGTATTCTTGCATAATATTTTCGAAGCAAACGTTAATATCGTGCGTATGTACGGCTTGGCGGAATAAACTGATCGTATTCACAAAAAAACATAAAGAAGGCACCCATGTACGCGATGAGTGCCTTTTTTTGCGGAAAATTGTCGAATTATAATATATTTTTCCACTTTAACGTATAAGAATCGGGAATAAGAGAAGAAAGGCTAATAAGCACTTGCAGCTTTGCTAAAGAATCTTCGTAATTTTCCTGATATAAATATCCAATTGCTTCGCTTAACTGTACGTCAATTTCTTGAATGGACGAATGCGGCAGCCAAATGTGAAATACTTCTCGCTTATCTTCCCAAAAGAGGCGAACGGCGTCACCGTCTTGATAGTTGGCGGTGTGCGCTTCCGTCTTTTCGAAAAGCGATTCTAATATTTCGTTAAAATAATCAAAGGTGTTTTGCACGTAGCATATATCATATACGGATAAACCGAGGAGAAGTAATGTAGTGATGAGAATACTAATAAACGTTCGAATCATAAAAACTCCTTTAGTGAAAAATTACCATAATGTTGTTTGCCAATCCAAATAAAAAATTTGATATTGTTCACCGCGTTTTTGTAGGTAGATTTTTCCGTTGCCATCTACGGTCATCACCAACACTTTTTTCTCGTCAACGCAACCCTGCTCCCTTAAAACTTCTAAAAAATATCCTTTTCCTTTTCCTGTGCGTTTTACGTTTTCCTCGTCGAATTTTCCCTCTTGTATCAACATAATGGGCAGAGATTTTTGTAAATCCATGTAGTTTTTTTTGGGCAAAGCGGAGAAATTGCCGCCTGCTTCGTAAAGGGCGTATTCTACCGCATCCAGCGCGAAATATCCCTCTGTACGCATACTTTCGATGAGGTCGGAAACGTTCAAGTTATTTTTCTTTAATTGGGTGTCGTCGATGCCGTTTTTATTTAACACAATGCTTGGCGAACCGCTTAATATTTTTTTTGCGGAGGGTACGTTTAAATCGAGCAAGCACACAATTTGATGTAGTAAATAGACGGTGAGAATGGAAACGATGCCGTATAATAAAGGGATGGACGGGTCACCCATCGGTATGCAGGCAAGTTCTGCGATGATTAGCGTAATCACGAGTTCATACGGCTGCATTTCACCAATTTGCCTTTTCCCCATCAATCGCATAATGATAAAAAGTGTGATGAAAATAATCAACGTTCGAATAAAAATCAATCCCATATTTCTATTTTGCGAGTCGAGAAAAAAAATATACCTTAAATTATATACAAACGCTTGTGTTTCCTATAAAAAAGAGTTATAATATAGAAAAATTGTTAAGAGTAGCTTTGATGCGTCAAGTGTCATCGAACGGGACGTTGTCGATGAACGAAAGGGAAGGGCAAAAGTATGTTTTTCTCCTGCGGTGTCAAAGCGCGTCCGCTACAAAATGATGGCACCGTGTACGCGTTGAAAATAAAAATATCGTGACACAGGCCTTGGATTGCGGACCTCTTTCGGGAGGTTTTTATTATGCAAGAAAACAAAGAAAAAAACGTCAGATGGCAGGAAATTTTATTTTCCAAAACGCTTGCCAGAAAGAATGCGAGCCATAAAATCGCGTACATTTCCGTGATTACTGCTTTTGTGGTGATTGCGAATATGTTTTTCGAATTTAAATTTGCGGATACGCAGTTTTCCTTGACGATTGTTGTTTCAGCATTGGCAGGCATTTTGATTGGTCCGTTATTTGGATTTGCGGCTTGCTTTTTAGGCGACCTTGTAGGTTTTTTATACAACTCCGCAGGTTTTATGTATATGCCGTGGATTGGTTTGTCGATGGGCTTGACAGCTTTGATTGCGGGCTTTGTCGTAAACGGCATTCCCAGCCGAGGGAATGGGCTTGCTTACATAAAATTAGGGATTGTGTGCGCGGCGAATTTTCTTCTGTGTACCATAGCAATCAACACTACTGCGTTTTGGATTTTGTACGCCAAAGTCGATTATTTCACCTATCTTGTCACCCGTCTTTTCGTGCAAGGCCAGATATGGAACAGTTTGTTTAATTTCGTAGTGCTTTTCTTGGTTGTGCCAGCTTTGAGCCGTATTCGACCTTTAAAAATCCGTGAGTTTTCTCCTGATGAAAAATCAGCCAAAGTGGTGAAAATCGTCAGCTGTATTTTGTTGGCGTGTATTGTTGCGATGGGTTGTTTTTTGGTGGGAAAGCAGGATAAGGCAAAGGACGATTGGGCGGAAGCGGTGCGTATTTATCGCGAAAATAAGATGACGATTTATCAAGAGGAAAACGCGAAGTATGCTGATTATGAAGTAGACGTTGCCTTTCTTGGGGATAGCTTAACCGACTTGTATAACGTGCAAGAGTATTATTCCCAATACGTGGTTGCAAATAGAGGTATCGGCGGGGATACGACGTTCGACCTTGCAGACCGAATACAAGCATCTTTGTATGATTTAAAACCGAAAGTTGCCGTTATGCTTATCGGGGCGAACAATATACATTCAATGTTTGAGAATTACGAAAGCATTTTGAAAGGGTTCCAAGAGAATCTGCCGAATACGAAAATTATTCTGCTTTCGTTGACTTCCATGAGCGGAGATTGGGGTAAAAATAATCACCTTGCCGCTTATAACAACGTAAAAATTAAAATGCTTGCGGGAAAATACGGCTTCGCGTACGTGGATTTGTATTCAGCGCTGATGGATTTGGAAACGGGGGAAATCTATCCCGAATATACGACGGACGGCGGACATTTAACCGAGCGCGGTTACGAAATCCTTACACAGGAAATCACGCCGACCATTGAAGAACAGCTTTCCCTTTGGAAGCCAGATAACGAAAAATAAATAACTTTGATAGAAAGAGCGAACACGTTGTGTGGTTTGCTCTTTTTTTGCGCTTGCAATTTTTGTGGGAAGTTGGCGCGCTTTACTTGACGGTTTTTTATTATTATGCTATAATAATAAAAGCAAGAATGCGGTTTTATACGTTTTTTTGGAAATTTCAAAGTATAAAATGCTTCAAATAAAAAGAAGGAACAGGAGGAAATATATGAACTTTTCTTCGCTTTTATGGCCGAATCATCCATACGTGACGGTGTTTGGGCTGGAAATTTATTGGTATGCAATCATTATTGTTTGCGGGATGATTTCGGCATTTTTTGTCATTTCGGCTTTATTTAAAAGACGTAACATGTCTGCAGAGTTGTTTTTGACCTTTTTTGTTATCGGTTTGCCGATTGCCATTGTTACGACGCGTCTTTTCTATTGTATAACGGACGGTATGCCTATTTCCGAGTGGTTTAGTTTTCAATCGATTCGCGAGGGCGGTTTGTCTATCGTCGGTGGGATTATCGGCGGCGCGGCGAGCGTTATCGGCGTTTGCTATTTCAAAAAGGTTAATTTTTTCCGTGCGGGCGATTGCATTGTCGTAGGATTGTTGTTGGCACAATCCATCGGTAGATGGGGCAACTTCGTCAATCAGGAAGTGTACGGCGCAGAGGTGACCAATACGGCGTTGCAATTCTTCCCCCTTGCCGTGTATATCGAAGCGGAAGGGGCATGGCATTACGCTTTCTTCTTCTATGAAAGCATGGTGACGTTGACAGCGGCGATTTTGATGTTCATCAACGGCTGGAAGAACGGCAAGAAACCCAACGGCATTAACACAGCTTGCTATTTCATTGTGTACGGGCTCACCCGTTCGATTATGGAACCTTTAAGAGAACAGTCGTTTATTTTAAGTGGCGGCGGTGTTCCTTGGTCGCTCGTGATGTCCATTTGTATGGCGATTGCAGGGACGGGACTTTTGGTGTACGTCTTGTGGAACAATAAGAAGAAAGAGGGAGTTTTGTTTGGTTCGTTAAACGGCGACCCTTACGGTATCACCAAATTCATCGGGGATACAAAAGAGGAGATTGCCTATAAGGACAACATCAATATGATGTGTAAGATTTACCCTGAAAACTATCCTGACAAGCCTGCGGAAAACAAGGACAAGAAAGAGAATGAGAACGAAGGAGCGGAAAAATGAGAAATTTAACTTTGCTCACTGATTTATATCAACTGACGATGGGTTATGGCTTTTATAAGCATAACAAGCATGAAGAAGAGGTCGTATTCGATTTATTCTTCCGTAAAAACGCGCTGATTACCTACTCGATTGCGGCAGGGTTGGAACAAGCGATGGATTATCTTTTAAATTGGCATTTTGATGAAGAGGATATTGCTTATCTTCGTTCGTTGAATTTGTTTGATGAGAGTTTTCTTGCTTATTTGAAAAATATGCGTTTTACGGGCGACGTGTATGCGGTGCGCGAGGGCGAACCCGTATTTCCTGGCGAGCCGATTTTAACGGTGAAAGCACCTTTAATTCAAGCACAGTTTGCGGAAACTGCACTTCTCAATATCATCAATCATCAAACGTTGATTGCAACAAAGTCCTCTAAGATTTGCCGTGCAACGCAAGGCAGGGGCGTGGTGATGGAGTTTGGGCTCCGCCGTGCGCAAGCCCCCGACGCAGGTATTTACGGCGCAAGGGCGGCGGTGATTGGCGGTTGTTCTTCGACGTCGAACGTAATTGCAGGGCAGATGTTTGACGTGCCCGTGGCTGGCACGATGGCGCATAGCTGGGTGATGGATTATCCCTCTGAATACGAAGCTTTCCGCGCGTATGCAAATTCTTATCCGGATAATTGTTTGCTGCTCGTGGATACGTATGACACACTCCGTAGCGGTGTACCCAATGCCATTAAGGTGTTCCAAGAATTAAAGGAAAAGGGTCACAAACCCAAAGGGATTCGTTTGGACAGCGGCGACTTGGCATATCTTTCCAAAGAAGCACGCCGTATGATGGACGAAGCAGGTTTCCCCGAAGCGATTATTTGTGTATCGGGGGATTTGGATGAACGCTCGATTAATTCCCTCTTACAGCAGGGCGCAAAAATCGATTCGTGGGGGGTAGGTACGAGATTAATCACCTCGGAAGACCTGCCTGCACTCGGCGGTGTGTATAAATTGGCGGCGGTAGTGGAAAAGGATGGCACGATGACGCCGAAGATTAAACTTTCGGATAACACGGCGAAAATTACCAATCCTTCCTTTAAAAATCTCTATCGTTTGTATGATAAAGACAACGGTATGGCGATTGCCGATTTAATCACGATGCACGATGAAGAGATTGACGAATCGAAACCGCTCACGCTCTTCCATCCCGTGGAAACGTGGAAAGAACACGAAGTGGAAAATTTCCATGCGGAAAAATTGCAATATACCATTGTTAAGAATGGCAAACTCGTCTATGAATTTCCAAAATTGATGGACGTACAAGCGTTCTCAAAGAAGGAACTTTCCAAGTTTTGGGGGGAATATTTGCGATTGGATATGCCGCACGTGTATAAGGTGGACTTGTCCAAGAAATTACACACTTTGAAAATTGAAATGATAGACAGTATTCGCAAAGAAGCGAAAAAAGGAAAGAAATATGAATAAACAAGAAGCACAAACAAAAAAAGAAAAAAAATCGTGGTGGAAAGAACCAACCACTATGTTCGGGCTTTTTCTTTTCGTGTTTTTGATATTTATCGATCAAATCACGAAAGCGGTAGCAGCCTCTTATTTTTCTGCTCCCGATGCGCCCGCGCGCATTGTGATTATTGACGGTTGGATTAATCTTTGCATTGCGTATAATCGCGGTATTTCCTACGGCATGGGCACGGATGCGCCCACATGGGCAAAGATAGCCGTGATTGCCGCCACGGGCGTATTAATGTTGCTGTTTGCGATATTCTTCTTTAGAATAGACAATCGCCGCACTTGGATAAAGTGGGCAATCATTTTCGTCATCGCAGGCGGCGTGGGCAATTTGATTGATAGAGTGTATTATCGAGTATGGGATCCAGCAACAGCTGTTTTAGATCCTCTTGTCGCAGATGGCGTGAGGGATATGGTCGATTTAAGCGCATTCGGTTTTGCCGTTTGTAATTTTGCTGATTTCTTTATTTGCGGCGGCGCAGTGGCATTGGTGTTGGGTTTACTCTTCTTTGACCAAGACGCCATTTTCCCTGTGGGCAAATATAAGGAATTGGCGCGGGAAGCAAGCGAAAGGGAAGCTTTGAAAAAGGCGAAAAAAGCGGCAGAACGTCCTGGAAAACCCATTAAATACGAAAAAGATCAGGATTAAAACGGGGAATGGATAAACGTTTTTTTATAGCGGAAGAGAGCGGCAAACGCTTAGACGTCTTTTTAAGCGAGCAATTGGAGGATTTCACCCGTTCGCGGATTAAAAAACTGTTGACGGATAAAAACGTGACGGTGAATGGGGAAGTGGCGACGAAAGCAGGCGCGGATATCAAAATGGGCGATGAAATAGCCATCGTCATTCCCGAGGCGGTGGAATATTCCATAAAGCCTGAAAATATTCCCATAGACATCGTTTATCAAGACGCGGATTTTGCCGTAGTGAATAAACCAAAAGGTATGACGGTGCACGTTGGCAACGGGAACGTAGAAGGTACGCTTGTCAACGCGTTGTTATACGCTTTGGACAGCCTTAGCGGCATTGGCGGCGTGTTGCGCCCAGGAATTGTGCACCGCATCGATAAGGATACGACGGGTTTGCTGGTCGTGGCGAAAAACGACAAAGCGCACGTGTCCTTAGCAGGGCAAATCGCGCAAAAAACTTGTCATCGCACCTATTACGCTTTGTTGGAGGGCAATTTGAAAGAGGAGCGCGGCAGGGTGGTGACGGACATCGGCAGACACCCCACCGAGCGTTTAAAAATGGCGGTGTTGCCCGAGGGGCGAGGGAAAATAGCCATCACCGATTTTGAAAGAGTGGCAAATTTTGGGCAGGAATATACGTTATGCCGTTTTATTTTGCAAACGGGTAGAACGCATCAAATCCGCGTCCATGCAAAACATTTATCACACCCTGTTGTGGGTGATCCCGTGTATGGTTATAAAAAACAGAAATTGGGCATTGAGGGACAGCTTTTACACGCGCAGAAATTGGAGTTGACCCATCCAACGAGCGGCGAACGCATGACTTTCACCGCGCCTTTACCCAAGCTTTTTCAAGAGGTTTTGGAAAAGCTATGCAAACAGTACGGCGTGGATAAGCAATTATTTTTGGAGATATTTGGATAAATTTCTTGAAAGGGAAGAGAAGCTATGTCAATAGAACGCAGCATTTTCAATTCAAAAGAGGAAGTTTCGAGATTTGTGGAAACCAAATACGGAATTGTTCCTAACGAAGTGGAAAGATTGTACGGCGGCAGTGCGAATTGTTATCGCCTGACCGTCGGGGCTTCTTGTTACTTTTTAAAGGAATTTCCTCGTAATTTTGACAAAGCGGCTCTTCTTCGCGAGGCGAGGGTTTGTCAATTGCTTTCGGAAAAGGGTGTGCCCACCAGCGTATTTATCAAGACGCTGAAGAACGATGATACGGGCACTTATCGCGGCAGAATTTTCCATTTACAGCGTTTTTTAGATGGTGTGACGATTGAAAAACTGACCAAGGAACAGCTTAAAAAAAGTGCGGAAATGCTCTCGGTTATACATAACGCTTTAGAGGAGGCTACCTTTTTAAAAAAGGCTTTCCGTGAAGAATGGTTTGACGATTGGACAAAGGAATATTCCATTGAAAAGCATGAGGAGATTATGCGAGGATTGCCTTTGTCGAAAAAGGCTTTGGTGTATCAAAAACGAGCCGCACAAGCTTGCTGCGTGAAGGTAAATTTGCTCCGTGAGTATGATTATGATCATACAAAATTCAAAGACTTGAAAAAGGTGAACACGCACGGCGATTATAACAGTTTACAGCTTTTGTGGAATAAAGACGGAAAGGAAATCACAGCCGTTGTCGATTTTTCCAACGCCTCGAAATTGCCTGCCGTTTGGGAGATAGTTCGCTCCTACACGCTCGGTGCAAAGGAATGTGAGAATGGCGAGCGTATCGATGCACAAGGCTTATGGGAATACGTAGAGAAATATTTGGAAAAAGTCGAACTGTCCTTATTCGATATTGAAAATATGATTCCCTTTTATTATTATAATCTGCTTCGCAGTACGTATGGCTTTAATTTGACGAGTAAGAGCGCCTTGGCATTTGCGCTTTGGCGGACGCGGCTTTGTCAGTATTTAAAGGTGAATGGGGAGAACATCACGCAATATCTTTGCGAAAAATATAAAGCATTAAACAAGTAAGGAAATAAAAGGAAAAACCGTATGTTAAAAATAAGCAAGGTAAAACGCAATTCGATTGCAAAATCGCTGGGTTTGGAAGTGGGTGACGAGATCGTTGCTTTTGACGGCCACGCTTGCGAAGATGAATTGGATTATTTATATTATTGCGAAACGGACGGTTTTTCTATGACGGTGCGCGACAAGCGCGGAACGGGCGAAATGACGGTGACCGTTGAAAAGGAGGAGGGGGAAGACCTCGGCTTGGAGTTTGTGAAAAACACAGAAATACGCACTTGTCATAATCGTTGCGTATTTTGCTTTGTCGATCAGATGCCAAAGGGTATGCGCGAGAGCTTGTACGTGAAAGACGATGATTACGGTATGAGCTTTTCCTGCGGGAATTTCGTGACGCTCACCAATCTTTCCGACGAGGGGTTAGAGCGGATTATTCGTTTAAAATTATCGCCTTTATATATATCCGTGCATACGATGAACCCTGATTTGCGCGTAAAATTATTACGCAATCGCCACGCTGGCAAAATCGTGGAGCAAATTGAAAAATTGGCAAAAGGCGGCATTGAAATGCATTGTCAGGCGGTGATTGTGCCGCATGAAAACGACGGTGAGGAGCTTGCAAGAACGGCAAGGGAATTGTTTAAATACTATCCCACGGTGCGCGATTTGGCTTGTGTACCAACGGGGCTTACCAAATACCGCGACGGGCTTTATCCGATCGCGGACGTGGACGGAGAATATAGTGCAAAACTTTTAGATTTAGTGGATAGTTTGAATGAAGAATTTGGCGTGGATTTCTTATTGCCTGCCGATGAATATTTCGTAAAGGCAGGACGAGATTTTAAACCGACTGCATTTTACGGTGACTTTGAACAGATTGAAAACGGCATTGGTATGACGAGTAAATTTATTGCCGAGGTCGAGAGGGCACTTAGCGATTGGCTGGAAACAAACGACGGGGGCAGGTATGCGTTGAAACGCCCCAAACACGTTCTTGTCATCAGCGGTGTGAGCGCAGAAAGCATCAACAGAAAACTTGCGGAAAAGTGCAATCGAGCCATAGAGGGCTTACGTGCGGACGTGTTGGCGGTGAAAAATCGTTTCTTTGGTGAAACGGTGACGTGTACGGGGCTTTTGACGGGTGAGGATATTTTAGCGGCGGTGCTTGCATATAAAGAAGGCGGCGGTGTGATAGACGAACTCGTATTGCCTTGTAACACGTTAAAGGAATTTGAGGAAGTATTCCTTTGCGGCATGACGTTGGAGCAATTGAAAGTGAAATCAGGCGTTAAAAATATCAGCGTCAACCGCGAGGGTGGATACGGCTTCGTAGAGATTCTTGCCAAGAACAAAAAATAACGGAAAAATAACAAATAAACATAGAGAACAATGAAAGGAGAGGATAGGTATGGCAAATCCCCTTATCGCGTTGGTAGGTAGACCCAACGTGGGAAAAAGTACTTTTTTTAATAAAGTAGCTGGTAGAAAAATTTCCATCACGGAGGATAGACCGGGTGTCACGCGCGACCGTCTTTATACGGATGCTGTTTGGCGTGGAAAGCATTTTACAATGGTGGACACGGGCGGTATTGAATTGAAATCGGAAGACGTGATGTGGAAGGAAATTGCAAAACAGGCAGATGTGGCTATTGATACGGCGGACGTTATTTTGTTTTTCACGGACGGAAAGGAGGGGTTGCACGCGTCTGATTACGACGTAGCGGATATTTTACGCCGCAGTAAAAAACCCGTCATTCTTGTTGTGAATAAAGTGGATAATTATTCTCCCGAACAGGTTTTTGAATTTTATTCCTTGGGGCTTGGCGAACCGTTTGCTATTTCCGCGGAACATTCGCAAGGTATCGGTGACGTTTTGGACGAAGCCATTCAATTATTCCCCGACGTGACAATAGAGCCTATTCCTTCGTTGAAAATTGCTGTTGTGGGTAAACCCAACGCAGGGAAATCCAGCCTTGTTAATAAGATTTTGGGCAGTGAACGTAGCATTGTTACGCCCATGGCAGGTACGACGCGAGATGCAATTGACACGTTGTTTTATCGTGGGGAAAAGGCTTATACAATCATCGACACGGCAGGGATTCGTAAGAAGAAAAACGTGGACGATAACGTGGAATATTACAGCAATATGCGTGCGTTTGACGCAGTACGCCGCAGTGACGTATGCTTGCTTGTTGTCGATAGCGCAGAGGGCTTGACGGAACAAGACGTAAAGATTATCGGTTACGTGCATGAGCAGGGTAAACCGTCCGTAATCGTAATGAATAAATGGGACCTTGTAGAAAAGGACACCCACACGGTAAACCGTTTTGAAGAAAAGATGAAAGAGGATTTGAAGTTCATGGATTATTATAAATCCATTTACATTTCGGCAAAAACGGGGCAGCGCGTGGAAAAATTGATCGCTGCCGCAGAAGAAGTGTATGCCCATGCGTCATTTCGTGTGCCTACGGGTGAACTCAATGATTTGATTGGCGATGCGGTGCGCTTGCAGGAACCGCCATCCTATCAAGGCAGAAGAATGCGAGTTTTCTTCTCTTCGCAGGTTTCCACCTGCCCGCCTGTATTCGTGTTGCACGTAAACGACGAGGGCTTATTGCATTTCTCTTATCAGCGCTATTTGGAGAACACCATTCGTAAAGCGTATGATTTTTCAGGAACGCCGATACGGGTTGTGGTGCGCGAAAAGAAAGACGAAGAATAACCAACGTTCCGTTGGAGGATGTCTTAAGGAAAAAACATGAAAACATTTTATTTATCACAAAATTGGTGGCAATTGATTGTAATTGCAATCGTATGTTATTTCATTGGTTCGTTTAATTTTGCACGCGCCATATCCCATACAAAACAGAAAGACATCACACAAATGGGCAGTGGTAATCCTGGCACAATGAATATGACCCGAGAATTCGGCTTAAAAATTGGCTTTCTCACCTTTATTTGCGATGCTTTCAAAGGGGGGATTCCTGCCGTAATCTGCTTTTTCTTATATAGAAATTATGTCTTTGCTGACACGCAAACCCTCGTTTCCGATTTTATGCGGTATTTTTGCGGTCTGTTTGTGGTCATCGGGCATATTTTCCCTATCACGATGAAATTCAAAGGTGGAAAGGGCATTGCTTGTACGCTGGGGCTCTTTTGGTTTTCCCTCGCTTGCGAAAATGCGTGGTGGCTGCTCATTGCTTTTGCTGGTTTGTGGTTGGTTGTGTTATATATTTACCTCACTGAATGGGGCTCGATGGGGTCGCTGCTTGGGGTGACAGGGTTTAGTATTGTGCAAATGGTTATGTTTGTGCCAAGATATGCAAATACGATGTTCAACGCATACCTGGTATGCCTGTATTTAATTATTCTCCTGATAAATATATTGACATGGACGGCGCATAAAGAGAACCTTTTAAGGCTTTTCGCTGGTGAGGAGCATCATACGTCGCTTAAACGTTTATCCAAAAAGAAATAATTTAAGAGGAAGTAAAAAAGGAATATGAAAGTTATCATTATCGGTTGCGGCAGAGTAGGGGAAACCCTTGCTGCAAAATTGAATAGTGATGGGAATGACGTAACTATTATTGATATGTCGGCGGCAAAAGTAAATGAAATCAGCAGTCGTTATGATATTATGGGCGTAATCGGCAACGGTGCGACGCAATCCATTCAACATGAAGCTGGGGTTGATACGGCTGATTTGTTGATTGCAGTCACCAATTCTGACGAACTCAATTTGCTTTGCTGTATTATTGCGCAAAGAGAAAGTAATTGTCACACGATTGCACGTGTTAAGAATCCCGAATATAGCAAAGAAACTCCTTATTTAAAGGAACAGCTTGGTCTTGCAATGGTCATCAATCCCGAGTATGCAGCGGCAGAGGAAATCGCGCGTGTGCTTCGTTTGCCTACGGCAATAAAAATTGAACCGTTTGCAAAGGGCAAAGTGGAACTGATTAAATTCAGACTTTCTCAAGATAGTTGCCTTATCGGCATGACCGTGCGAGAAATGATGGGCAAATATCACTGTGATATCCTCGTCGGTACGATTGAGCGTGGTAATGAAGCCTATATAGCGCGCGGTGATTTTCAATTTGAGGAAAGGGACGTGGTTTCTATCATTGCTTCTCCTGCCAATGCAAACGATTTTTTCAAAAAGATAAACTATAAAGGGCATTCTATTAAGAATGCGATGGTTGCGGGGGGCGGCGTCATCACGCACTATCTTTGCGGAATTTTAGAAAATCAAGGCATCACGATAAAAGTTATTGAAAAAGATTTGAAGATTTGTGAGGATTTATGTTCGCGTTGGCCGAAGGTGGACGTGATTCACGGCAAACCGACGAATAGAGAAATCTTGTTAGAGGAAGGTATTCGAAAAGCTGGTGCGTTTGTCGCTTTGAGTGATTTTGACGAAGAAAACGTGTTGCTTTCCTTGTTCGCCAAAGAGCTTGGCAAAGGGAAGCTGATTACGAAAATTAACCGTACCGATTACGATAGCGTAATTAATAAGTTGGATTTTGATACGGTGATTTGTCCGATTAATATCACTTCTGATATCATTTTGCGTTACGTGCGCGCAACGAAAAATGCCATGGGCAGCAACGTTGAAACGTTATATAACATTATTCCCGATAAGGTGGAAGCGGCAGAATTTATCGTGAAAGAAAATTCCCCGATTGCAAACGTACCTTTGATGGAACTCAAGTTTAAGAAAGACGTACTTATTGCATCGATTACGCGCGGTGATGAAGTAATTATGCCGCGTGGTCAAGACGTGATTCAAGCAGGAGATGCTGTGGTAATCGTATCCAAGCATTTGGGCTTGCAAGACGTTACGGACGTTTTGAAATAAGAGGGGCGCTATGAATTTTTCTGTTATCAAAAGAACGCTGGGTTGGCTGCTCTTATTCGAAACCATTTTCTTTCTTGTGCCCATTCTTACGGCGCTTTGCTATGGAGAAATTGCAGAGCTGAACGCGTTTTTGCTTTCTGCTTTGATTTGCGTAGCGCTTGGTTGTATTTGTTTGATTGGAACGGTGAAGAAAACAGAACTGTATGCCAAAGAAGGCATGGTGATTGTGGCACTCAGCTGGATTATACTCAGTCTTTTCGGCGCGTTGCCGTTCTGGATTTCTGGCTCGATTCCTTCCTATATTGATGCCTTATTTGAAACGGTGTCGGGATTTACAACGACGGGCGCGTCGATTATGCCTACGGGCGAATCAGTGGAAGCCTTGCCTAAGTGTATGTTGATGTGGCGCAGCTTTACCCACTGGGTTGGCGGCATGGGTGTAGTCGTGTTTATGATGGCGTTTTTGCCTCTGAGCGGCGGTAGAAATATGCACCTGATGAAAGCAGAAAGCCCGGGGCCGATTGTAGGCAAACTCGTGCCGAAAGTGCGTACAACGGCGAAAATTTTATATTCTATTTATTTGGGATTGACAATTTTGCAAGTGATTTTTCTGCTTTGCGGCGGCATGTCGTTGTTTGAAGCGTTAAATACGGCTTTTGCAACGGCGGGTACGGGCGGTTTTGCCGTAAAAGCAGACGGTTTTGCAGGATATTCCAGTTATTTGCAAATCGTTGTTGCAATTTTTATGTTGATTTTCTCCATCAACTTTAACTCCTATTATTTCTTATTAAGAAAGAAGTGGAGGGAAGCGTGGACTACGGAAGTCAAAGTATTTTTGATTATTGTGGCGGCGGCAGTGGGATTGGTAACGGTGAACGTTTTTTTCTCCGACACGATCGCCTCTTTCGGCGAAGCGTTAAAACATTCCTTGTTCTCGGTGGCTACGGTGATTTCCACCACCGGTTTTGCTACGGAAAACTTTGATTTGTGGCCTACTTTCTCCAAAACGATTTTGGTGCTTTTGATGTTTATCGGTGCTTGCGCAGGCAGTACGGGTGGCGGCATAAAGGTGTCGAGACTTTTGATTTTGGGAAAGAGCACATCTAACGAAATGCGTAAAATGTTACATCCCAAGCAAGTGAAATCACTTACAATCGATGGCAGAGTAGTTGAACAAGAAGTCGTTAATTCGGTTTACGGTTATTTTGTCGCATACATTTTGTTGTTTGTTGTATCCTTATTAATTATTTCCTTGGATGGGGAAAGTTTGGTGACAACCTTTACGTCTGTGACGGCAACGATTAATAATATCGGTCCTGGTTTAGATGCGGTAGGGCCTACGGGCACGTTTGCACATTTCTCTTGGTGGTCGAAATTGGTATTCATTTTCGATATGCTTGCAGGCAGATTGGAAATATTCCCGATGCTACTCTTGTTTGCGCCTGCAACGTGGCAAAAATAACTTCAACGCGTACACGGTATGGTCAAATAGGGCGGAACGCTTTTGTTTCGCCCTTAAATTTAGCGTTAATTTTTGGAAAATGATTAAAAAGTGTTTACTTTTTCTCATTTCGTGTGTATAATAATAAGGCAAGGTGTTAAAAAGCTTTGCAAACAATCCCATATATGGGGGTGCACCGGATTCGATTGCCGGTGAGCGAAAGGATAAGCATACCGTAGACGGAGTGACTACGATAAAACATTCCACTTAAATTTAAATGCAAATAATAATGCAAACTACGCTCTTGCAGCGTAACTTCGTTTATTAACGAAACGTCGCGCCTAATTTATCCGTCGGTTGGGGTCGCGGCGTCATCAAGACGGAACACTCTTTTTAAAATCGGGAAGTGTTTTTGAAAGAGTATTTAGCTTCCTGCGTAGTGCGACGCGTGTTTATCCGCCGCGCGCTATTAAGAAATAATAGATGAACTAAGTATGTAGAAAGTTTTTTGGCAGCCGCGTAAGATGTGAGTTCGACTCTCACCACCTCCACCAAGTTAAACCTAATCCGAACCTTTTGGTGGAAACCGTAAGGTTCGGGTTTGTCTATATAAATTATTTGTACTTTGAAAAAAGTTGGCAGTAGTCTATTGACAAACAAAAAATCCATGTTATAATACGCTCACGTTTGCAAGCGAAATAAAATTTAAGTGAGGTATTATGGGGATATTTGATAATTTTGTCTATAAAGACGGGGAAATTGTAGATAATAATTGGGTGAAATGGTTTCATTGGGGCGTTCCTGATAAAGAAGGTAAAGAAAGAGAAGATGCGAGAGTAGACTTAGAGAAATTAGGACATTGTAGACCATGTACAGTTTTATCAGGTTGTTATTTTGTGAAATCAAAATTACCAGAGAAATTGGCTGAGGGTGATGGATTATTACATCCGCACTGTGATTGTATATTAAAAAATATTTTTAACTCCATTATTAAAGCTGATTGTAAAATAGAGAAATTTTCAAGATATATTTTTTCTAAAAAGTATGAAGAAAATGGTAAAAAAGTGTTGTTTGAAAGTTTTGGATATACAATGGAAGATTCCGAATGGCTAAAAGCGGAATACGAAAGACAAGCAAAACAAAAATATTTGAATGGGGCTTATATTATACGTGGGCTTAATCCACAATATGGGCAAGACATAAATATTGTCATAGAGTTATTGACGCCAATTGGTCGTAGGGTGGAAATAATAAGTGGTTGGAAGGTTCATCCTTTAGGATTAATTACGTGTAATACACCTCTTGCAGATGATTAAGGGAGCAAAATTATGAAAGTATATGATAATATTCGATTAGTGGAAGAAGTGGAAGAATTAGCCCAAAAAGGAATACATAAAGGTTTTAACGGATTGATTGTGGGCATAAATGGAAATATTTATACTATATGTTTTTTTAACCCATACAATCACGGCGAAAGTGTGTATGCGATGGTAAATCAAAAATTTTTAAAATTTTCCTCACGTGTTGATGAAAAAATTATCCAAGAAATGGAAGAATTTTTTCCAAATGAAAAAATGGACTTTGACAAATGTTTAACGGAATGCGACGTAAAAGAATATGACGTCGTGGAATTGATTGTAGAGAAACCAAAATATGCAATAGAAGGTGTACATAAAGGCGATAGAGGGTGCGTTATCAGCACGTATGCAATCGATAATCATTGGGAAATTATTTTTTCTGAACGTGGCACAGGCAAAGACATCGCACAAATCGGCGTAGCGCGCGAGGATTTTAAAATTATTGATAAATTTTAAAGGGTTCAACTTACGTTGCACCCGCTCTACAAAATAGCAAAAACCCAAATCGAATTATCTTTCGGTTTGGGTTAATTTTTGTATGGACAACGAATCAACCAAAAACCTTTAAAAATAAGCAATTTACAAATATATAAATTAAGAAAAACTTGTGAAACGCTTGCCTTTTTTATCTTTTTGTGCTATCCTTTCCGTATTGATAAAATTGTGAGGTTTTTTATGAAAGCCGCTACGTTTAGAAGAACCAAATTGGCTTGTTACGTCGCCTATTTTACGGGGTCGGTTATTTTTTGTTTGCCGCCCTTGTTATTCGTGACGTTAGAGGATATGTATAACGTTTCCAACACCTTGCTTGGCACCTTGGTGTTGACGAATTTTTGTACCCAACTTATCATCGACTTGATTTTTACTTTCTTTTCTAAAAAGTTTAACATTAGCTGGGTGGTGAAAGCCATGCCTATCCTTACTTCCTTGGGATTGTTTTTGTATGCGTCAAGTCCTTTTTTATTCCCGAATAACGTCTACTTGGGGCTTTTGTTGGGTACGGTGATATTTTCCGTGTCGGCAGGGCTTTCGGAAGTGCTGCTCAGCCCGATGATTGCGGCAATTCCCTCTAAAAATCCACAAAGGGATATGAGCTTTTTACATTCTCTTTATGCGTTTGGCGTTTTCACGATGGTTTTGGTGTGCTCCATTTTCTTTAAGGTTTTCGGCAGAGAAAACTGGATGTATTTGACCATGTTTTTAGCCTGCTTGCCCATTATCACGGCGGTGCTGTTTATGACTTCACCCATGCCAGATATGGATACGGGCAATGATGTTTCCAAAACGGAGAGAGCAAAAAGAAGAACCGTGGGCATTGCACTGTGCGTGGCTTGTATTTTCTTTGGCGCGTGCGCGGAAAACGCTATGACGAACTGGGTGTCCAGTTATATGGAAACGGCATTGCATATAGATAAAGCGGTGGGGGATATTTTAGGCCTTGCAGGGTTTGCGATTTTGCTTGGCTTGGGCAGAATTTTATATGCCAGATTTGGTAAAAAAATCATCCCCGTTTTATTGGGCGGCATGATAGGCGCAACGTTGTGCTATTTGATTGCAGGTTTGTCCACGAGCGTTATTCCTGCCTTTATCGCTTGTATTTTGACTGGTTTCTTCTCGTCCATGCTCTGGCCGGGCACACTGATTATGATGGAAGAAAAAATCCCCGCCCCTGGCGTGACCGCGTATGCATTAATGGCGGCAGGCGGTGATTTGGGTTCGTCTTTTGCGCCGCAGTTGATGGGGATTATCATTGACGGT